>JBOHWM010000133.1:0-9544 GCA_050736555.1 Binataceae bacterium (SeqCode) | reverse complement strand
CTATTAGGCCCGGCTGGGTTATGCATGAACTCAACAATTTGAAAATTTTGGTGAAAGCCGGGGCCGTACAGGATCCGAACCGTCACCTCGCGGATATCGGGCGAAATCGCCGATTGAGCGACAATTCGCTGCCATTTGAAATCCACGTACTGAGCGCCGCTCATCTTTGAGAAATCGCCTCTGGTGGTACCGAGGTCGGGAAATCGCTGTATTTCCGCCTCGGTCATCACTCCTTGCGCGAGCATCGCGGCCTTGGTCAGATTTTTCGCGCGAATCACACTTTGGAGATTCTGATGATGGAGCGCGAGTAAGGCGAGCATCGCGATTCCGACGAACGCCACCGCAATCATCACTTCCAACAAGGTGAAGGCGTTGCCCCAGCCGTGCCGATTATCCATGAAGGCGGCAGCGAAATTCATTGCGCCATTTCCTGCGCTCGTCTCGGACTGATATAGCCGCGCATCGCCGAAACGCGGCCGGTGAGCGGATTGATATTCAGCGTATAGACCTGGCCGTGTTCGTCAGCCATATGGATCACGGCGCCATCGGCATAACCGGAAGGATAAAATTGGCATGGAACCATGCCGCGCTTGAAGGTGCCGAGTCCCTCGACGGTGATATCGACGATGCGTACGTCGGACGGTAATTGCACGCGCTGGCCCGCAAATCCGGTTTCGGCCACATAGACCGGCTTTGGGGCAAAAGGATCCATCCGGGTAATGAAATAGGAGTTATGGTCGAGGTCGAAATTGATCCTGAGTACGACTTTTTGAGCGGCCGCCTCCTCGTATAGATAACTGGCGCGGATCGCGAGTTGATGCGCTTGTGAACGCAAAGTGGCGCTCTGCAAAGAGCCGAAGTAGGGCATCGCGAGCGTCATCACCAAACCGATGATGAACAGCACGATCGCGATCTCAATCAGCGTGAAGCCGCGTGAGGCACGTGTGCGAAATCTAATGGCGTCGCGGCGGCTAATCACGGCTTGTTCTATTGTGGTGGCCTGCGCCATCTTGCCGGAAGATCGTGAGCGGAAGTTTCCTGGCCCTTGAACCAAGGCGATGAACGCCGGTTCTATGTCTAAACGGTAATCGCTGGCATCACCTGCCGGGTACCAGGCGCAAGCACGTCATGAGCCCGAGGACGGATTGCTGCTCCCGTCAATATCGGCGTTCTTGCCGGTACCGCCCTCCGCTCCATCGGCACCAAAGGACTTGAGCACGTACGAATCGCCGTTGCTCTGATAGAAATACGGATTACGCCAAGGGTCCGACGGCACTTTTTCAATATATCCGCCGTCGGGGTAATCTACTGGTGCCGGGTCGCCGGTCGGCTGGCTGACCAACGCTTGCAGGCCCTGCTCGGTACTGGGATAGCGGCCGTTGTCTAGATAATAGCGGTCAAGCGCGGTCTTGAGCTGTGAAATATCGGCCTCAGCTTTGATCCGTTTGGCCTTATCGGTGGCGCCGCGCAGGTTTTCGACCACGATGGTGGCGAGCAGCCCGATTATCAGGATAACCACCATCAGTTCGATGAGGGTGAAACCTTCCTGAGACCGGCCGATTGACCGGTCGAGCTTTGCCCTGAACATCATTTTCCTCGCCAGCGGGCTTCTCATTGCATCAACTGGTTGAGTTGGAAAATTGGCAGCAGCACCGCCAGCATCATGAAGACAATAACCGCCGCCATTACCAGCGTCATCAAGGGTTCGAGCACGGTGGTCATCTGGCGCAGTGAGTTTTCGACTTCGCGCTCGTAATTATCGGCTACCCGCTCAAGCATCTGCTCAAGTTCGCCGGAACGCTCGCCCACCTTTATCATCTCGATGAGCAGCGGTGGAAACAGGCCGCTGCGCGCCAGTGTCTGGCCCATTCCGTGCCCCTCACGAATGCTTTCACGGCTGTCCTCAACCGCCTCGGCCAGCAGCCCATTGGTGACAACACGCTTGACCGCCGTCAACGCCGGCAATAACTGCACGCCGCTGGAGAGTAGGGTGGCGAGCGTGCGCGCGAAACGCGCGCAGATGACTCTCGTTATAGTGGGGCCGATATAAGGCAAGCGCAGCAGCCACGTGTCGTAGATTCGCTTGCCACGATTGGTCGAAAGGCCCGCCAATATTGCGGCAGACAATCCAATCACGGCAAAAATAATCGGCAGCCAATAAGTCGTGAGAAAGCCTGACATGCCGATCAGGATACGCGTCGCGATCGGCAATGCCGCGTGCTGCTCCTGGAAAATAGTGGTCACCTGTGGCACCACGTAAGTAACCAGGAAGGCCATGATGGCCGCGCCCACGCACATCATGATGATCGGGTAGGTGAGGGCGCCACGCACCTTCGAGACGAATTCGGATTGACGCTCGCTGTATTCGGCGAGCCGGTCAAGCACGCCTTCGAGCGCGCCAGCCGTCTCACCCGCGCGCACCATCCCGATATAAAGCTCCGAGAAGATGTCTGGATGAGCAGCTAGAGCGTCGGCCAGGGAGCGTCCCTCGCGGACGTTTTCGCGCACCTGCGAGAGCATTTTCTTAGCCGCGGGACGTGTCGTCTGTTCGCTCAAGGCGGTTAGCGCCTCGACCAGTTGCACTCCAGCGCCCAAGAGCGCACTAAGTTGGCGCGTCATCAGCGCCAACTCAGTGGGAGGAATCTTGCGCCGTCCGATGCTCGGCAACCATTGCCGCAAAGATTGCTGGCGCGCTTCCTCTTCCGCGAGATTGGTCGGGAAAATGCCCAGCTCGCGCAGTTTGCCGCGCGCACTGCGGGCGCTGTCGGCATCGATGACGCCAGCGACGGAGCGCCCGTTGTTCGACAATCCGCGGTAGGCAAAAACCGGCATCGCTGCTACCAATTCGGTCTCGCCGCCCGGTCAAAAAATGCTGAACGACGTTTTGACGCTAACGGAACGTGGTTTATTCTGACGCGCAACCTAATTTTCCGCACAATCGGCAGGGCGGAAGAAACGCGGCAAGGCGATTTTCGGAGTGAAACGCTAAGCAATATCTTCCTGCGTGACGCGTAGCAGCTCTTCGACTGTCGTCTGACCAGCCAAAATCCGCTCGGCGCCATCCTGGCGCAGCAGCTTCATCCCTTTTGCCGTGCTGGCACGCCGGATCATCGAGGCATCCGCCTTCTGCATCACCAACCCGCGGATTTCGTCGTCCATCACCATCAATTCCTGCACGGCGGTGCGCCCGCGATAACCGGTATTGCGGCATGCGCGGCATCCGGCCGGCCGGTAAATCGGGCCGTCGAGATCGGAATGCCGCAAGCCGATTCGTGCCATTTCGCTCTCATTCGGCGTATACGGTTCGCGGCAGTCCGCACAGAGCATCCGCACCAAACGCTGAGCCAGAACCGCCAAAACGGAAGAGGATACCAGAAACGGCTCGATTCCCATATCGACCAGGCGAGTCAACGCGCCGAAGGAGTCGTTGGTGTGCAGGGTCGAGAACACAAGATGGCCTGTGAGTGCGGCCTGAATCGCGATTTCGGCGGTTTCGCTGTCGCGGATTTCACCGACCATGATGACGTCAGGGTCCTGGCGCAAAATCGAACGTAAACCGCTGGCGAAGGTCAACTCAATTTTCGGATTCACCTGCATCTGCCCGACCCCGTGAAGCTGATACTCGATCGGGTCTTCGATAGTGATGATGTTCTTTTCGGGTGAATTGATGCGGCTCAGACAGGCGTACAGCGTGGTGGTTTTACCCGATCCCGTTGGCCCGGTGGCCAAGATGATTCCGTGACTTTGCCGGATTAGCCGGTCGATCCTGCGCAGATTGTCGCCGGAGAATCCCAGGCGGTCTAGATTCACATCGACCAGCGCCTGGGCGCGGTCAAGGAGGCGTAGCACGATACGCTCGCCAAAGGCGGTCGGGATGGTGGAAACACGAATGTCGATGTCGCGCCCGGCGATACGCAGGCGGATGCGCCCGTCTTGTGGCAGGCGTTTTTCAGCGATATTCAGCCCCGACATGACCTTGATGCGTGAGATGATCGCCGCGTGAAAACGCTTGGGCGGTGACAGCACGTCAAAGAGCATGCCGTCGACCCGGAAGCGCACCACCAAGTCGCGTTCGAACACTTCGATATGGATGTCGCTAGCGCGGTCCTTAACCGCCTGCGAGAGCAATCCGTTGACCAGCTTGATAATCGGAGCGGCATCATCGGCCTCGAGCAGGTCTCGCGGTTCCTGTGCCAATTCGCTGGCAACCAGATCGAGCCGCTCTCCGCCCTCCAGATTGATCATCAAGTCATGCGCGGTGGTGGTAGTGGCCTGGTCGTAAGCGCGGTTAATCGCCTCGTTGATTATTTCGGCCGGTGCGATTACCGGCTGAATCGGCTTGCCGAACAGGACGTGAAGATCGTCGAGTGGTTGATAATTGGCGGGATCCGCAATCGCGACCGTGATGATGGTACCGTCGGTGGCAAGCGGCACCAATCGATTTTTGCGCGCGTAATTGATCGGAACCTTGGCCACCAATTCGCTGTCGAGCGTATGTTCGTCAATGTGGCCCTGGAAGGGTAGCCCGTATTCCTGAGCCAGTGCGCGTGCCAGCCGTTGCGGCTCCAGCGCTCCCATATCGACCAGCACGTCGGCCAATTCCTGGCCTGGTTTGCGCCGCTGGCGGGCTTTATCCAAGTCCTGCTGCGAGACCCACGAACGGTCAAGCAGAATGGACTCGAAGGTGTTGCGCGCCGTTGCCATTCAAATCGCCTGCATCAAAACGAATTGCCGGTACGCATTCGATAACACTCTATAAACCGTCATGCGGCACTACGTTGTCCGACCGTAACATTACACACGAATGATGCCGCGTGTTGCAACATTGTAATCGCATTGATGCGCGCGCACGAATCCGCCGTACCCATCCCTAGTACGTCCGCCAGGGGAGCGTGCGGATTTTTCTAGTAGTGCTTGACCGCGCTCACCGCGCCGCCCGGTCCGAACCCATAGCTGAATCCCGAACCTTGTTTGGCCGGCATCGTACGGGTCGCGGTCTTCCATGAGTCCAGCCGGCCATTGACGAACTTCAGGTCAAGAAACTTGCTCTGATCGCCAGGTTTGACCGATGTATAGAAAAGGGTCGCGGTAATGTCGTCGCTGTTGGGCCGCTCGGCATAACTCCAGATTTCCGTATTGTTTTTGGCGTAGGTCCGCAAATCGGGCTCACCCCATTTTTTATGCACTTGCAGAGAGCTTTCACCGACCTTAAGCGAATGTGCCATGTCGGCCGTTTTGATTCGCGTGCCGGCCGTATAGACCACTCCGCAACCGCCCAGGAAGAGCAGCGCGAACATGAAAACGCAACTCCACTGACGTTTCTGAAGCGACCGCAAAACCATCCGCAAGATTGTGTTGGTCGGGCGCCCGCCTTGTCAATCGTGCCGCCATAAAAAACGCGCCGGCGCGCGCGTCTGTGCTATAAGTTGTGCGTCCAGCCAATCAAAAGGAGGTTCAGGATGGCGCGGAAGCTGAAGCTGGTCAAAGGCGCGGCGCAGCGCGGTGCGCTCGTCTATGGCATGCGCATCTTTGGCGCGGCCGAAGTCGCGGGTGTGGACGACGCACGGGTGCAAATGGCGGATGGCAGCTTCGGCCGCGTCACGATGCACTTTATCGAAGGCACCCGCGCTCAGGTTCGCCGTCAATTAATGGAAAGCATCGACGCCTTTTTCGAACTGCTTGACGAAGACGAATTGCGCTAACCTGGCAAAGCCGTGTCGCGCGGGGGCATTGAGTCTGCGAACTGCGTGTAAAAATGAGGAGACTCGTCACAGCATGGAATTGAAATTCTCAACTTATGAAAAACGCAATCACCTGGCGTACATCACCCTCAACCGGCCTGAAGTGATGAACGCGCTGCATCCGCATTGTCATATCGAACTTGACGGCGTGTGGGATGATTTCGTCAACGACACGGAGATGTGGGTTGCGATCGTCACTGGAGCCGGCGACAAGGCCTTTTCCGCCGGCAACGATTTAAAGTACACCGCGACTCATCGCGGCGAACCGATGCCGCGCAATAAGGGCGGTTTCGCCGGTCTCACCGCACGCTTCGACCTCAACAAGCCGATTATCGCCGCCGTCAACGGATTCGCGTTGGGTGGCGGATGCGAAATCGCGCTCGCCTGCGATATCATCATTGCGGCCGAACACGCGCGCCTCGGCTTGCCCGAGCCACGAGTCGGACTGATGGCGGGGGCGGGCGGAGTACATCGCCTGCCACGTCATATCCCGCTCAAAATCGCGATGGGAATGATGCTCACCGGTCGCCACATAACCGCCGCCGAGGCTCATCGATGGGGCCTGGTCAACGAAGTGGTGCCATACAAAGACCTGATGGCCACGGCCGAACGCTGGGCGGCGGAGATCATGGAATGCTCACCGCTTTCGATTCAGGCGAGCAAGGAAGCGGCATTGGGCGGACAGGGGCTTTCAATTGAAGACGCCCTCAAAAAGAAATATCCCGCGACTGATCGGCTGATGCATTCGCACGACGTGGTCGAGGGTCCGCGTGCCTTCGCCGAAAAGCGCAAACCCAACTGGAAGGGGGAGTAACCAACTCTTCAGCCGTTTTGAAGGGAGGTCGCGGATTCGTTTCCGTGACCTCCCCACGGCCGCAACAACAATCGATGATGCCGTCGCGCGGGGCTAGCCTCCGACTAATCGTTCGAAAGCTAAATTATTTTGTTCAGCGGATATTCGACGATACCGACCGCGCCGGCGTCGAGCAGTCTGGGGAACAGTTCGCGCACGGTATGCTCGCTGATGACCGTTTCAATCGCGAGCCATTCCTGACCTTTCAGATTCGGACTGGGGTAGAGTTGCGATACCGTCGGTGCGGTGATGGATGGCAACAGCTCGATTACGCGCGCAAGATTTTCACGCGCTACGTTCATCTTAATTCCCACACGGCTCTCGGCGTCGAGCGCGCCTTTGATCAACACGCCGATTTGCCGAACCTTGCTCTGTTTCCAAGGATCTTCCCAAGCCGCCGGGTTGGCCACCAGGACCGGCGACGAGGTCAGCAATTCTTCGACAATGCGCAAGCCGTTGGCACGCAAGGAGGAGCCCGTCTCCGTCACCTCGACCACTGCGTCAACCAATCCGTCGGCCGCCTTGGCTTCCGTCACTCCCCAGGAAAATTCAACATCTACTCTAACTTTACGTTGGGCAAAGACGCGTCGCGTGAAGTCAACCATCTCGGTGGCGACGCGCTTACCGGCGAGATCCTCCAGCCGCTTGACCGGCGAGTTTTCCGGCACGCACAGCACCCATCGAGTGGGCTGCAAGGAAACTTTCGAATAGATAAAGCTCTCGACGGTAACCAACTCGACGCCGTTTTCGACAATCCAGTCGCTCCCCGTGATACCGGCGTCAAGCGTGCCGTCGGCGATATAGCGCGGCATCTCCTGCGGGCGCAGCAAGCGGAATGACAATGACGGGTCGTCGGCGCGCGGGATATACGAGCGATCGCCCACTGAAATGCGCCAGCCCGATTTGCGCATCAGTTCGAGTGTTTGCGCTTCGAGGCTGCCCTTGGGAATGCCGAACTTCAGGACCTGCTTTTCATTCGTCATCGTCAGTTTGTGACGTGGTGAACGCGTTCCTCCATCGTTAACTTAACCGTTGGGTTTGGAATGGCCGTAACTGGCGCCGTATTTCGTCGGATCAACTTTGCGGGTATCGCTCACGCGCCAATCGCCATGGTCGAGTACGCGGAAAAAGCACGACTCGTAACCCTCATGGCATGCGGCGCCATCGCCTTGCTGTTCGACCGCCAGCATCAGCGTGTCGGCGTCGCAGTCGAGGCGGATTTCACGCACCACCTGATGGTTGCCCGATTCCTCGCCCTTGCGCCATAGCCGATTGCGCGAGCGCGAGAAGTAACAGGCCCGGCCGGTGGTGACAGTCTCCTCGAAGGCCTCGCGGTTCATATAGGCGACCATGAGAATGCGGCCGCTTTGATAATCCTGCGTAATTACTGGCACCAATCCGTCGCCTTTTCCGAAGTCGATTTGTGAACCCGCTGTTGTATCCATAACGAAGTCAGGTGCCTCACATGCTCCATAGTGAATCCCACAGTATTGGTCATCGCCCGATATGATTCAACGCTGATGATTATGTCGCCAGGAGTGCTTTCAATTATTGCCAAGCCGCTGCGCGATTCACGCGACTTACCGATGCTTAGCGACGGAATAATCTCGCCCAGTTTTGCCGGCCGTTTTCAAATAGGGCGTGGCCCAAGTAAGGTAGATCGCTCTATGGATCTCGCTGGGGCGCCGACTGATTCGGCGTTGACGCGGAGACGCTCTAGGCGCGCGTTCAACCGTGTCACAGCCATCGTGGGGGCCATACTCGGGCCGCTGTTGATAATGACGCTCGCGGCGTGTAAGTCAGGCGTCACCTCGCCGCACAGACTCGACCTCAAGCCCTTCAGCTTCCAAATCAAAGTCGAGAAAAGTGAATATCAAATCGAAGGCTACCTGGCACTGGCTCGCGCCTCCGGCAAGCTCCCGGCATTGCTCGTCCTCAACGGGGATAAGGGCGACGCGCGCCGCTGCGTCCAGCGCGATGGCCAGTTCACGACGATGGCGATCCAAGTCGCGTGCATCAGCTTACCCGGCTACGGGCATTCGTCGGGACCGAGCCGCTTTGTCGGGCCGCCATCGGTGGCGGCGGCGCGGCATGCGCTCGACCTGTTGGCGGCACGTCCCGACGTTGACCCAAACCGTCTTGCCTTGTGGGGCCTCGGCAACGGCGCGGTCGCGGCGGGACTGGTGATGGACTCCGATGCGCGGCCGCGCGCGGTCATCCTGGAATCTGGCGCTTACGATATGCTCAAGCTTTGGCCCGAGGCCTCATTGCGAACGAAGCTGTGGATTCTACGGCAGGTGTGGCCAAGCAAGCGCGCGCTGAAAGAGCGCAGCGTCATTGCCAACATGCCGCGCAAGCTCGATTTGAGTGTTCTGATTCTACATGGCGAACGCGATCGCAAAATGCCGGTCGCTCAGGCCGAACAGTTGGCCAAAGTATTGCGGCAGAGGGGTGCGCACGTCGAGACCTATTACTTTGCGCATGGGCACGAACTCGGACCGCGGGTTGATGGTCCACTGCGTAATTTTCTGCGAGCGAACTTGATTGCGCCCGCGCCTCGCATTGAAGCCGCCTCGCCAAATTGATGTCCGTCACGCTTTTGATAATGCGATATCGGAAGGCGTGTTAGCAATTGAGCCGGGAGCGCCCACGAGGATCCCGATGCGACCAGCAATCAGACTTCGCGGTCGGCCTGTTCCTCGATGAACACGGCGAGGCTGTCGCGGTATGGAGACGTTTCAAGCCGCTCAAGGATGGAGCGGGCGCGATCGACCTGCTCGGCCGCCATCGCGCGCCCGCGCGCAACTATCGCTGGTTCACGCATTAAATTGAGGGCTCGCGCGAGTCCCTCGTCATCGAGACTGGCCTGTAAACCGAACAGCCGATGGAGTTCCTGACTATGCTGGATACCGAGCACTACCGGCAGTGAGATAATGCCAGCGCGCAAATC
>JBOHWM010000132.1:0-2105 GCA_050736555.1 Binataceae bacterium (SeqCode) | reverse complement strand
TCGGCGCGGTTCGGCCGTAAGCGCTACTTCATCTTTTCCGTGATGGTGTTCGTGGCGGCGTCGGCGATGTGCGGGATCGCGCGGACGCTTACCCAAATGGTGGTGTTCCGCTTGCTGCAAGGCGCGGCGGGAGCGGCGATGATTCCGTCCTCACAGGCGATCCTAATGGAGACGTTCCCGCCCAATGAGCAGGCGTTGGCGATGGCGACGTGGGGTCTCGGGCTGATGGTTGCGCCCATTCTCGGCCCCACGCTGGGCGGCTGGATCACGACGAATTGGACCTGGCGCTGGAATTTCTACATCAATGTGCCGGTCGGCACGATGGCGGCCTTCATGGTCTATTGGTTCGTCCATGACCCCGCCTACTTAAAAAAACAGCGAGCCAGCGGCGGACGCATCGACTGGATCGCCATCATGTTGCTGACGAGCGGGCTCGGACTGTTGCAGGTCGTGCTCGACCGTGGCCAGCGCTCCGACTGGTTCGCCGCTGGATGGGTGCGTTATTTCACCACGCTGTCAGTCGGATCGTTCATCGTGCTGGTTTTTCACGAACTACGTTTTCCCGAACCGATCCTGCGCTTGCGGCTGTTCAAGATTCCTGACTTTACCGCCTCGGTAGTGATGATCACGGTGATGATGTCGGCGCTGTATGGCGTCAACCTGATGAACCCGCTGTTCCTCCAGCAGTTGATGGGCTATGACGCGTGGCAGGCCGGCCTGGCGGTGGCTTCGCGCGGACTCGGCGTGGTGGCCACGATGCTGCTGGTCGGACAATTATCGCGCGCCGGTTACGATACGCGCCCGTTGATACCGCTTGGCTGCGTGGTGGCGGCATACGCGGGTTGGGAAATGTCGCATTGGGACCTAACCGTAAGTTTCAGCGCGATGCAATGGCCGATTATCCTGTTCGGCGCGGGTGGCGGTTTGATCTTTCCGCTGCTCACCGCTTCCGCCTTTACCGGCGTACCGCGCGAGCGAATGGGTTACGCGTCGAGCCTTTACAACATGCTGCGGAATACGGGGGCCGCGATCGGCGTGTCCTTGGTCAGCAACATGCTGACCGCGCGCGGCCAGGTGCACCAAGCCTATCTTTCGCAGAATTTCTCCGTTTTTGAGGCCTGGAATATGAGCAAGGCTGGCTCCCACGTGCCAGGCGCGCCGACTTTCAACTTCATGCATGAAATGGTCACAGGTCAGAAGCAGGGACTCGGCATGCTCTACAATACGATTCAGACTCAGGCGAGCCTGCTTTCGTTCAATGATGTCTATCGCGTATTCGCGATCGCGGTGCTGGTGATTGCGCCGCTGTTCGTACTTTTTCGAAAGCCTCCCGGCAAGAGCGATGTCCCCGCCCATTAAGTCACGCGGGCGTCGAGCCTAGCCACTACGTCGCCGTGCAAACTGCGGAGCATATCCGATGAAATCCGATTCTAGCGCAAGCGCACCGCTAACATGCACGGCTTGCTCGACCCGCATCCGGACCAGACGCTGCGCACCCTCAAAGGCGGGATTATCACGCGGGAAATCCCATTGGATTTCGGCGGCACCGGCCAACTGCAGCGTGCCGCCATGGTCAAAGTCAATGAAGAGCAGGCCGCAGCGCGGGTTAGCCGCGAGATTGCCGAGCGTATTGAAAAAGAAATTGCCGCGATAATCGGGAAACACGAGCGTGCGGCGATCCTCGACTCGCACGAACCCCGGCATCCCGCCTCTATGGGAAACATCCGCGCCGTGTTCCGGACGCGTAGGGTCGCCACCAAAATGGCTGGCGATAAAAAAGGTGTCCGCCTGGGCGATTAACCGCTGCGCGTATTGGTCAAAATGATCGATGCACGTGATCGCAAGACTTCCGCCGCCGCGGCGCGCTAGCGGCCGAAGTCTGCGCGCCTGGATATATTGCGCGCAATTGCCGAAGCTTTGATCGACGTGAATGGAGAAGCCGCGTCCATCGCGGTCGAGCGTGACCTTGCCATTAACGCGATTGCGCCGTCGCGAATGGAACTCGATGCCAAGGCCACCTATCGGCATGCCTTCGCGCAAATTCACAGCCATCGGGTCGCCGTCACACGGCATCGTGGCAACGTGGAGAAGGCGCGGGTCGGGCG
>JBOHWM010000131.1:0-2797 GCA_050736555.1 Binataceae bacterium (SeqCode) | reverse complement strand
GTACCGTTGCCGATAAGCCATTGAGCCAGCGAGGCGTTGAGACTGCCGGTGACCGGATCCTCGCACACGCTATCTTCGGTGAAAAAAGCGCGTACCTCGAAATCGGCGGGGCCGCGGTCCAGGTGGGCGCCGATAACGCCGATGTTGAGACCGTGTAATGCGACGCGATCGATATCAAGGTCCAGCACGCTGTGCGCCGAATCCAGCAGCACGCCGATCCAACCCGGCCCGTTGTCGACCCATTGCATCGCGCGCACTTGCTGTGGGTCCACGCGCATGCCGCGCACAACGCGATCGGCAAGGTCGGCGGCGACCGGTCCATCGCGATCCAGCGGCGGTGCGGCAAAGGCCAGATTCTCGCCCTCGCGGCGGATGTCGATCAAGCCGGCCGCGCATTCCTGAACTAGCAAGCCCGCGACGGCCGGTACGCCTTCGGCTTCCAGCCATGCATGCGCGCTGCCCAGCGAAGGGTGGCCGGCGAACGGCAGTTCGCGCGTAACGGTGAAGATGCGCAACCGATAGTCGGCGCGCGGATGACGTGGAGGGAGAATGAAGGTCGCTTCGGACAGGTTGGTCCAGCGCGTAAACGCGGCCATCTGTGCATCGTCGAGGCCATCGCCGTCGATGACTACGGCCAGCGGGTTGCCCAAGTACGGCGCGGAGGTAAAGACATCGATTTGGCGGAAACGGCGTGTACGCATCGGATTGACCTGTTGGAGGAGCGGCCGGGTTTTCCGGGCTTTCATCTCATCGACGACGGCGTCGGTGAGCGTAGTTGATGCAGCGATGATCTTTCAGATCTTCGATATTCGAATGTGCGCTTCTTCCAATCAATTCAGCATTGTAATAAACGATCTGACAAGGCGGTTGAAGGTAACGGGTTCCTCAAATGGTGACATGTGTCCGACGCGTGGCATGATTTCAACGCTTGAGTTGGTGATGGCTGAGGCAATTTGAGCCGCCGCTGTTGGTGGCGCATTGATGTCCAGCTCGCCCGCGATGATCAAGGTAGGCGCTTTGATCGCGGCTATTTCCCGTTCGATGGATAGCTCGGAAATCATCTCCCATATTTGCGCCTGGAATTCTGCGTCACGGCGTATCAAGCACGAGGTTGAGCGATCCACCACATCAGGGCGGCGTTCGCGGAAAAAGACCGGGAACCAGCGTTCGTTGCTCAGCTCCGCGATGCGACCCATGCCTTGTTCCCGTGCCGTTTCGGCACGCGCTCGCAACGCCAGACGAACGGCATCGGGGAATGTGCATAACGTTCCGGCCAAGGTAAGGGACAGAATCAGTCCGGGCGAACGGATGGCCAAGTGCTGGGCGATCATGCCCCCGACCGATAGACCGACGATGTGCGCAGCGCTCAGCCCGAAGGTCTCCATGACGTTTTCGACAGCGGCCGCAAGAAGCTCGAACGTAGGTGCTTCGCCCAAGTCTTGTGAAAGTCCATGACCCGGCATGTCCATGGCGATCACGTCGAAGTCGGTGCGGAACTCCTCAATCTGATTGCCCCACCATGTCGAATCCAGTCCCACTGGATGCAGGAAGATGATGGAAGGGCGTTGCGGATGTCCCGTTCGGATGACGTTGATCGAACAATGACGGCTGATGCGTAGAAGCATGGTGGATCCCCCTCCTTTTCCTGATTCCCGTCAAACCTCGATTGACAATCGATTGGTACGAAGAGAGCTGCTCGGGCTGCGCTTTTGCCAGCGCAACTACATGGAATGACGCGCCGCGTCAACATTCCACGTTGTATGTTTCAGGTCGTTGAGCCGCATTTCCAGACCCCAGCCGAAATGCTGCAAGCCACCCGCAAAATTGTCGTCGAGCATGACCGCAATTTTGTTCGTGCCCTTGCGCAGAGGCAGCGCAAAAGTTCCATTAAGCAGCGAAAAGCGCCCGCGCGGATTCTTGCTCGCGCCGGGGATATCCCAAAGGTTCTTGCTGGCGAAAACCTGCTTGCCGTTGACGAATACCCATATTTCCCGCGTCCAGCCAATGGCAACCTGTTTGACCTGTGCGCGATCGGAATTGATTTGTGTCTTGAGCCAGATGCCGACGATGGCATGTCCGGTCTGGGCCTCGCCGTATGTGCGCGTGAGGTTGAGCACGCCGTCGCTGTCGGTTGCCGCGCTACGCCAGGACATCGAGGTTGCCGGCGGCATGGTGTTGTAACGGGGCGCAATGCCGGTTTTTTCGTCGAGCTGCTTGCTCATGCGGCTGGGCACGACAAACGGCGTGGCGGCGAACCAATGCCGGAAAAAGCGCTCGTCGGGATGGGCTGACGCCATCATGTCATCCGGCGGGAGCCCCGTGGTTTTCCCCGGCGTTATCACCAAATTTGCAAAGCTCGCCGCCCCACGAAATTTCAACTCGCCCGACGGATAGGCTCCCTTCATGTCGTTGACCACAAGGGCAGGAGTGCTGCCGCCGTTGACGAACACGGCCAGCCGCTTGCCTGAAACGACCAAGGTGATGTGATTCCACGCACCCATGCGGATAGGGGCCCGCGTTTGATGTTGCACGTTCATGTCCCACTCCAGAACGCCGTGGTCGCGTGGTGTGTATTGCATGCAGTTGTTCGACACCGGACATTGGGCGCTGGGCCGGAAGTACAGCACGTCGGATGAATCACCGCGCTGGCGGAAACTGATCCCGCGCAGGCCGCCGCTCCCGAATTTCACGTGAAATGAAATCGTGCCATCGGCAAAACGGATATGTTTGAGCGTGGCTGAACCTCGCAGGTTCAGCGCGGCCTGATGAAGCTGAGGGTCTTCAGAAAAGGTGGCCT
>JBOHWM010000130.1:0-3550 GCA_050736555.1 Binataceae bacterium (SeqCode) | reverse complement strand
CCACGGAACGTGCGGCATGCGGCAACTCTCGAAAACTGGCTCGAAGAAATCCTCGGCTCCTTCGGCGACCGCGTCTTGCGAATTGACGAACGAGTCGCTCAGATTTGGGGACGCCTGAATGCGCGCGCAGCGTTGCCGGTCATCGATTCGCTGCTGGCCGCGACCGCGGAAGCTCATGGCCTGACTCTGGTGACGCGGAATCTGAAAGATATCGAACGCAGCGGCGTCCGTTGCCTGAATCCATTCGAACCCGCTGACAAGGCGGATTAACTGCTTACCTCGGCACTTGCGTCTCTTACTATGCGACGGGGCGGCTCGGTGGGCTTGAGCTGAGCCACGACACCCGAACCAGCGCTCACATTATCCGCGCCAGCACTTTATCGATCCGGAATGGCGAAGCTTGCCAACTTAGGCTGCAAAATGCTCAATATCGATCACGGATTGCCGATTCCCGGCTGCAGTGGCGGCTAAGATTTACGTTTTTGAGCGCGCTCGCTGAGACATTTCCTGGCCGCAAGTTCGCGGGTATCGCACGAGTGAGGAACTGGGTTCGAAGCTCAACGGCTGCTGAGCGGCGCGACCGTGGGAACGGAAGTCGATTGCGAATTGATGGAGGAAATTAGCATGGCGGGCATACTTGACGGCAAAGTCGCACTGATTACCGGCGCAGGCTCTGGGATTGGGCGCGCGACGGCGCGAATTTTTGCACGCGAGTCGGCGCGGCTCGTATTGGCTGACGTTGTGGAGGAAGGTGGCAACGAAACCCTCAAGCTGGTGAAGCAGGCGGGCGCGGAAGCCGTATTCGTCCGCTGTGACGTGTCGAAGGCCAGTGACGTCAACAGCATGGTGGCCAAGGCGGTCGATAGCTTCGGCCGGCTGGATTGCGCCTTCAACAATGCCGGTATCGAAGGCGCGCGCGGGCTTATTCATGTCTTGGCGGAGCCCGACTGGGACCGCGTTATCGCGATCAATCTGACCGGCGTATGGCTCTGCATGAAGGCGGAAATCACGCAGATGCTCAAGCAGGGCGGCGGCGGGTCCATTGTGAATACGTCTTCGGGCGCGGGCTTGGCGGGCGTTAAAGGGATGCCGGCTTACGTCGCCGCCAAGCATGGCGTGGCGGGGCTGACGCGGGCCGCGGCACTCGAATATGGTAAGGAGCGCATCCGTGTCAACGCGGTATGCCCGGGGCCGATTCGTACTCCGATGATGGGGCGGCTCTTGCACGGTAACACTGAGGCTGAAGAGCGCTTCGCGCGCTCGGAACCGCTCAAACGGTTGGGCGAACCCGAGGAAATCGGCGAGGCGGTGGCGTGGCTATGCTCGGAGCGGGCATCCTACGTGACCGGATTGCCGATGCCGGTGGACGGCGGCTTCATGGCGCAATAGCCAGTCGCGCGCGGTTATATTTGAGCCGCCGCCGTCATCCCGATGGCTAATGCGGCTCGCCAGCGATTCGCATTTGTGTCAAATCGGAACCAACGTGGAGTTTCAGTCGGGCACGGCAAGGCTGGATCCACGGAATCATACGCACGTCGTAGACTCGTTATCTTAAACGTTGCTGGCGGACTCGCCCGCTTGTTTCGTTTCGCTCCATTGGTCTACTCGGCTCCGCTTTGCTTCGCCGGGAGCCGCGAGTGCGTCACCTTCGAGTCTGGCCGCGATGATGCGCAAGACCTCAAGGCAGTACGGCATCGCGCAATGAGTCGAGTCCACTTCAATAGTTTCGACCTCGGGGCCGTATTCGAGACAACTGTGCCAATCGACTACACCGTCGCGCTTTGAATAGATAATCGTCTCAGGCACCGGCGGCGGTTCAGACCGATTCACACCACAGACCGTGGCGAAGCCACCGGAACATCCGCGCAACGCCTCCTGCAGACACGCGCAGAACAGCGCCACAGCGCGCACCGATGGATTCGAGCTATGCAACGGGTCGTGAATCGGCGCTCCCAGCAAGATTACCTGCTCGATCTGCCCGGGATAGCGGCGGGCGAGCTCACGCGCGTAGATGCCGCCGAGGCTGTGACCGATTACCGTGAGATGCTCACGATGCTGCGCGCTCATATCGGCGACGATGGCGCCAAGGCGCTGAAGTACGCGCCGCGGGCAATCCGCATTGGTGAAAATGCCAGAGAAAAACACGTGATGGCCGCGCGCACGCATCCAATCCGCAAGTGGATAGAGGCTCGCATCGCCGGCTAGGAAACCCGGGATCAGCAGAACTGAACGTTCGCGCCGGTGCGCCGGAAGTGGAATCCGCGCGCTATCGCGATAAAATTTCGCAAGTTCACCGAAACTGCGCAATTCGTTCAATATACTTAAGGCATCGAAGCTGAATCGCTGAATCATCCGAGGCTCCACCACCCGCTGTGCATCACCCTTCCCGATGATCATAGTGTAGCACGCAGGCAATATCGGCGGAACTATGTATTGGCAAAGCTGCGCGCATGATGGTTAACCGCTGGACGGATTTTGCCGCCGGAACATGCCTTCGGCATAAACCGCAACTCCATGGCGATTCTCCATCAACACGTGTCCAGCGTAGCCGAGCTTCGCCTCTTTGCCTGGACCCTTGCGCGCCAGCCGCCGCGCCTCGTGATCGGTGGTGGACTGGTGGGTGGCGTTGCGGCGCCGCTCACCATCCGCAACCGATGATCCTTCGGCATCCGTCGCTCCGCCAAGATGTAGCTGAACATCGAAGACCGCTGGTGGTCCGCGCCTCGCATTCCCACTTCCTCCTCAAACAACAACCACTGGCTATTTTATATCATGGTCGAATGAGGAACGGCCCTTTTTCACATCCTGCGTGGGGTGCATTGGAGGGCGTTGACGTCAACCCAGCGCGCCGAATATGTGTCACTATTCACCAATTTTGTGATCGATACGTTTCTCGCGACGCCACAGCAGGGCACGGTTCAAGCCATCAGCCACTCGCCCACCGGCACCGCCACGATTACCTCGCCCGGCTATGCCGAGGTTCATAACCTGGTCAAATTGCCCAGCCTCTCGCATCCGCTCAAAATTGACTACCGCGTGCGCCAGAACAAGGGAGGCTGGAAGATTTACGACATCACTGTCGGCGGCGTGAGCCAGATGGGCAGTTATCGCAACGATTTCAATTCAGTAATCAATCAGAATGGATATCCAGTGCTGGTCACCGATTTGAAGAACAAGCGCGTGTCCATGGCTCATTGATCCGACGCGGCAGATTCAACTAATTGTTTAGCCTGACGTGACTCAGGAACATCAGGTTGACAAGAACTCTGTTTGTTAAGCTTTGAGCGCGGCGTGGGCCTCACGCTCGAGCCCTTCACGAAAATCGGGATGGCTAATCGCGGCCATCCGTTGCATCCGCTGTGTGATCGTGCGGCCCTTGAGCTCGGCCACGCCATATTCGGTGACGATCATGTCAGCGTCGCTGCGCGCGGTGGTGACCACGCCGCCGAGGCGTGCGACGATACGGCTAATACTGCCGCCCCGCGCGGTCGAGGGCAACGCGATAATCGAGCGTCCGCGCGCGGCGAGTTGCGCCCCGCGGACGAAGTCG
>JBOHWM010000129.1:0-8828 GCA_050736555.1 Binataceae bacterium (SeqCode) | reverse complement strand
TCGGTGAGGTCGGCGCATGGATTTTGGGCAATCTGATCGCCAGCGGCTACTGGGTGCCGCGCTTTCTGCCGGCGACCATGGTGGCCGCGCCTTACGACAAATCGATTGCGCTCATCGTGAGCCCCTTCATTTTGCTGGCACTGGCCGGAATGGGCCTGATGTGAAGGTGATTTCGGAGCTGCCGGAATCGGATCGGCTTGAACCATCCCCGTCGATGCTTGAAGAGCCGGCCGGGGCTTCATGCGATGCGGTTGATGCCGGATCAGCCGCCGCGATCGAACAAGTGACGTTTCGCTACGCTGACGGTGAGCGGCCGGCGCTTGACAGAGTTAACCTGACTCTGCGGCGAGGCGAAATGATCGGCATCATGGGCGCATCGGGAGCCGGTAAATCAACCCTCGCGAAATGTCTCAACCGGATCGTGCCGGGTTTCGAAGGCGGTGATTTTAGCGGCTTGGTGCGGATCGGCGGCGCCGCGCTGACCGATGCGCGTGTGTGTGACCTGGCCTCGCGCGTGGGGATGGTTTTCCAGGACTTCGAGTCGCAATTATTTTCCACCAACGCCGCCCATGAGGTGGCGTTCGCGATGGAGCAGCTCGCGATGCCTCGCGAACAAATCGCCGCCCGTATCGGGCCCTCGCTCGCGGCGGTGGGGCTGACCGGGTTTGAGGAACGTGATCCCGCTTCGCTTTCGGGCGGTGAGAAACAGCGCCTTGCCATCGCCGCCGTGCTCGCGCTCAGCCCGCTCATTATGGTTCTGGACGAGCCCACGACTGATCTCGACCCGGAGGGTAGGGCGGAGGTCTTCGCGCTGATTCGCTCAATGCGCGCGAAGGGCGTGAGTCTGCTGGTGATCGAGCACGAAGCCGAGGAGTTGCGGCGCTGCGATCGGATTATCGTGATGCGCGCGGGGAAAATTGTCGCGCAGGGCACGCCTGCGCAAATCCTGACCCGCTTGGAACTGCTCGAGCAATGTGGTGTTCACGCGCCGGATTTGAACCGGGTGCTAGCGGGCGTAGGAATTTCCGCGCATGCCGATTCAGTCGATCAGGCCGAAAGGCTGATTCGCGAAGCCTTCCCGTCGCTGCCGCCGCCTGGAGTTTCCGATACATCGGACCCTGCGGTTCCGGAAGCGAAGGAACGCGAAAATCGAGACTTGCCGCTGGTCGAAGTGCGCGATGTGTGCTTCGCCTATCCTCATCGGTCGCGGACCCTGATGTCGGTCAACCTTACGGTCAGCCGTGGCGATTTTCTCGCGATTGTTGGCCAGAATGGCTCGGGCAAAACCACCTTGGCGAAGCAAATTGTGGGTTTGCTGACGCCGAATGAGGGGCAAATCCTGCTATCCGGCCGCGATCGCGCGAGCCTTCATGCGGCCGAGATTGCGCGCGAAGCCGGATACGTTTTTCAGAACCCCGATCATCAAATCTTTGCCGCCACAGTTGAAGATGAAGTGGCTTTTGGCCCGCGCAACTTTGGTCTGGACAAAGCGGAAATCGAGCGGCGATGCGAACAGGTGCTGAACGCCGTGAATCTGACCGGCTTGGCCAAGCGCGATCCGTTCCTACTGGGCAAAGGCGAACGTCAGCGACTGGCGGTGGCGAGCGTGATGGCGTTGCGGCCGCGCCTGCTGATTCTCGACGAGCCGACCACTGGCCTCGATTATCGTGAACAGCGGCGCATGATGGAGTTGGTGGCGCAACTCAATCGCGATGGTATCGCCATCATCATAATCACGCATACGCCGTGGCTGGTGGCCGCATATGCGCGGCGAGTGGTGCTGATGCGGCATGGGCGCGTGCTGTTCGACGGCGGCGTGCGTGATTTTATGGAACGGGATCAACTGCTCGCTAGCTCTTCGTTCCGTCCCCCGGAAGCTACGTTGCTCGGACGACGATTCGGAATCACGGCGCTGAATCCGGAGGAAGTGACCGCCTGGATTAAAGCGCGTACCTGAATGCCCATCTACCTATATATAGACCGCGGCAGCTTCATCCATCGCCTGCATCCGACCGTCAAGGTCTTTGCCTTATTCATTATGTTCTGGTCGGTCTACTGGGTTGATACTCCGATCGCGTTAGTGCCACTCGGGTTGCTGATAATGGTGCTGGCCCAGATTGGCGGGGCATGGTCGAATTTTTACGCGCTGCGATGGTTGTTCATCCCGTTGATTATCTTCACCACGCTGGTCTGGATGCTCACCTATCGGCAGGGTGTGCCGTTAGTGCACACGCGCGTCATTTTTATCAGCCGCGCCTCGTTGCTGTTCGGATTTGGCCGCGGGATAAAATTAGCTGAACTACTGGCCGCCTCGGTGCTATTTCTCTCGACCACCAAGGTCGAGGAATTCACCGCCGGATTGGCGCGTCTGGGCGTGCCCTATCGCGTCGGTTTCGCCATCACGCTGTCCTTTCGCCTCGTGCCGCTGTTCATGGATTCGGCTTTTTCGGTGGTCCAGGCGCAAACGCTTCGCGGTTATGAATTCAACCGTGGTGGACCCATCGAGCGCGTCAAGCGCTATGTGCCAGTCGTGATTCCAGTCTTCATGGGCGCGCTGCGCAAAGCCAACAATATGGCGATGGCATTGGAGGCGCGTGGCTTCGGGACCAATGCGCAGCCGACCAGCTATGTCCAATACCAGGTTGGACCTGGCGATCTCGCCGCCTTCGCCGTGCTTGCGTTAGTCGGCGTGGCTCACTTCATCTGCTACTACACCGGCTATGGCGCGGTAGTCCCACGGTGACCCACGGCCGGCGCGCCAGGTTCGACTGGAGCCTTGGCGCGGGCGCGTGCTAGCCTTGAAGTGAGCGAGCGAGTCCGCGAGTTGCGTTAGGAATTAAGCCGCGCCCCTTCTCGGCCAGGCAGACATTCAAAGAACGGCCGCTCTTGAAATTGTGGGCGCTTGTCACACGCAGGGTGAGACGATGCTGTTCGTAATAATCGGCCATGACGGACCAAACGGTGCGAACTTGCGGCCAACGGTGCGGCCGGCTCATCTCGCGAATCTCAAGCCGTGGGTCGAGCGCGGCCAGGTGTTATTGGGCGGGCCGTTTACTGATGGCAGCGGCAGCTTGATCGTAATGGATATGGAAAGTGAAGCCGAAGCGCTCGAGTTCGCCCGCAACGATCCCTATAGCAGGGAAGGCGTGTTCGAGCGAGTCGAGGTGAAGCCGTTTCGCAAAGTGGTACCTGAGTGATTGCGGGGTGATCGAATGGCCGCGGCGCTATCCAATCTCAAAATTATTGAAATTGGTGAACTTGTAAGCGCGCCTTATGCCGCCAAATTGTTGGCTGACATGGGCGCGGAGGTAATCAAGATCGAGCGGCCTGGAACCGGTGATCATGCGCGCACACGCGGCCCGTTCCCGGGCGGCGTCGCGCATCCTGAAAAAAGCGGTCTGTTCCTTTATCTCAATACCAACAAGCTGGGCGTGACGCTGGATATCGCCCGGCCTGAAGGCTTCGCGCTGCTCGAACAATTGGCGGCACAGGCCGATGTCATGATTCATAATGTGCGTCCCGCCGACATGCGGCGCATCGGGCTTACCTTCGAACGTCTGAGCAAAGTCAACCCGCGGCTCGTGATGACCTCCGTTTTGCCCTTCGGCCTGACCGGGCCGCGACGCGAGTGGCGCATGGAGGATCTCACGACTTGGAGTGCCGGCGGCGTTTGTGTTCTTAATGGGGCCGGTGCCGATTATCCCGAGCTGCCGCCGCTGCGTACCTTCGGCAGCCAAGCCGGCTTTCAAGGCGGCGTCCATGCGGCGGTCGCCACCATGGGAGCGGTTTTCGCACAATTGCGCGACGGTCAGGGCCAGCAAGTCGATGTCTCGATCCAGGAGGCGCTCGCTTCCGAACTGGAACTGACCTTTGAGTATTGGCCTTACATGAAGGTGATTGCGACCCGGCTTGGGCGTAAACCGATTCAGCCGGTCGAATCGATGCAATGCAAGGATGGTTGGATTTACGTCTGCTGCATCGAGGAGCATCAGTGGCGCTCCTTCGTCGAGATTATGGGTAATCCCGAATGGGCCAGTGAAGAGATCTTCTCCGATCGCGTTAAGCGAGGTGAAAACTGGGAAGCGCTTAAAATTTTCCTCGAAGAATACGTGAGCCAACAGACGGTGCTGGATCTATATCAAAAGGTCCAGCAGCGGCGCGTGCCATTCGCGCCGGTCTCGACGATGGGTGATCTGCTCAATTCGGCACATCTGAAGGCGCGCGGATTTTTCGTCGAAATCGCGCAGCCGCTCGCCGGGACGCACAAGTATCCCGGCGCGCCGCTGAAATACAGCGCCACACCGTGGGAAATCCGCCGGCCCGCGCCAACCTTGGGCCAGCATAATGAGGAAGTCTTCAAGCGCCTCAACCTTTCCGCCACGCGGATGGCGGAACTTAGGCGCGTGGGTGTGATCTGATGGCTAAGCCACCGCTGGACGGGATTCGTGTCGCCGACTTCACCTGGGTTTGGGCGGGACCGTTTTGCACACTTCAGCTCGCGCATCTGGGCGCCGACGTTATTCGGATTGAAACCAGCACGCGGCCATGTATCACACGCGTGCTGCCGCCTTGGCCTGACGCCGTGCCGGGCGGCCTCAACCGTTCCGGCTATTTCAACCAGTACAACCAGGGCAAGCGTTCGCTAACGTTGAACTTCAAGGAACCTGCCGCACTCGAAGTCGGCCGGCGCCTGATCGGGAAAAGCGATGTGGTGATTAACAACTTCGCTTACGGCGTGATGGAAAAGCTTGGCTTCGGTTATGACGCGGTAAGAAAAATCAAGCCGGACATAATCATGGCGTCGCTGTCGGGCTATGGCGACACGGGTCCCTATAAAGAATTTGTCGCCTACGGTCCGGCGCAGGTGCCGCTATCCGGACTATCCGCCTTGACGGGATATCGCGGATGGCCGCCGATGCACGCGGGTTTCAGCTACGCCGATCCGAACGCGGGGATGCATGGCGCCTTTGCGGTGCTTACCGCGCTCTATCATCGCGCGCGCACCGGCGAGGGTCAGTACCTCGACATGAGCCAGTGGGAATGCGCGATGGACATGCTGGCGGAAGGCATCCTCGAATATACGATGAACGGCGTCGAGCCCGAGCGGATGGGAAATCGGGACAAGTTGATGGCGCCGCACGGCATCTTCAAATGCCTGGACCGTCCCGAAAAGGTGCTTGGTCTGACAGTCGACCAATGGGTCGCCATTGTGGCCGCCAACGATGACGAATGGCGACGGCTCGCAAATTTGATCGACCCGGCGCTGGCCGGTGATACGCGGTTTTCAACATTGGAAATGCGCAAGCGCGACGAGGACGAACTCGAAGCGCTGATCGCGCAATGGACCGCGTCGCGCAAAGCAGATGAGGTTGCGCGGTCCTTGCAGGATGCGGGCGTTGCCGCCGCCGTCGTAGCTGACAATCGCTATTTGTCGGAGGAAGACCCGCAACTTAAGGAACGTGATTATTTTGTTCGCCTCGAACATCCGGAAGTTGGTGCGATGCAGCATTGCGGAATTCCCTACAAAATGAGCCGCACGCATTGTGCCGTGAGAGCGCCTGCGCCATTGATGGGGCAGCATACGGATGAAGTGCTGATCGGATTGCTCGGCTACAGTGCGAGCGAAGTCGCCGCCATGCGCCAAGGCGGCGCGCTCACCTGAGCATCTGTCATTGCCACCAGCGTAGCCGAAGGCGAAGCGAGCAGGCGAATCAGCGGGTTGCGTTCATACATACATTCGCGAAAGAGGAATCTTACGTTGCGGCCCAGTCTATCCCGAAAGGAGCCAGCCGATGAACGAAACCAAATTGTTGCTCGACGGACTCGCGTTTCCCGAAGGACCGCGCTGGCATGAGGGCCGCCTGTGGTTTTCCGACATGCACGCACATCGCGTAATGAGCGTCGGGCTCGACGGCAAGACGAGCATCGTGGCCGAGGTGCCGGCCTGGCCCTCGGGCTTGGGGTGGTTGCCCGATGGCCGCTTGCTGATTGTCTCAATGACCGACCGGCGCCTGCTGCGACTCGATCCGGATGGACTAAAAGTCGCGGCGGACTTGAGTGACTTGGCCTCGTTCCACTGCAACGACATGGTGGTTGACGGAAAAGGACGCGCCTACGTTGGCAATTTTGGTTACGACCTGATTTCCAATGCGCCTTTCAAAGCGGCCGAGTTGGTGTTGGTCCCGCCTGAGGGTAACGCGCGCGTGGCCGCGCGTGATCTCGAATTTCCTAATGGCAGCGTGGTGACTCCCGACGGCGGAACCCTGATCGTCGGCGAATCAATGGGTCATCGGCTGCTCTCGTTTCATATTGACGAGGACGGATCGCTGACCAATCGACGGACATGGGCCGAATTAGGCGAGGCGGTGCCGGATGGCATTGCGTTGGACGCGGAGAACGCCATCTGGGTAGCCTCGCCATTCACCAAGGAACTCCTGCGAGTGCGTGAAGGCGGAGCGATTGTCGAGCGGATGCGGTTCGAACTGATGCCGATCGCGTGCGCGCTCGGTGGCCACGATCGCCGGACACTTTTTATTCTGCTTGCGGAAAGCATCAATCCCGACGAATGCCGTGCGAAACGCAGCGCCCGCATCGAGACGGCCGCCGTTGCGGTTGCCGGCGCGGGATGGCCATAAATCAACGTGCCGCACAGATTCACCATTACCGGCGTTCCAACGATATGCCGATGATACCAGGCAGCTGTGCGCGCACTAGGGAATCTCCGCACAAGCCCATTTGTCGTTCTTTGAGCGTAGCCCGCGGAGCGCTCCTGCGCGAAGCGAGCAGGCGAGTCCGCGAGCTGCGTCAAGGAGAGAGGCGACCGTGATGAAGATCAACGAAAACCAGGAAATCTTTGCTAAGCGACGACACCGTTTCATGGCGGCGATCGGTGAAGCAGTAGCGATTTTACCCAGCGCGCCGGTAGCCGTCCGCTCTAACGATGTCGAATTCATTTACCACCAGGACAACGATTTCCATTACCTGACCGGTTTCGATGAACCCGAATCAATTGCGCTGTTCGCACCCGGGCAAAAGGAGGAATTCATCCTGTTCGCCCGGCCGCGCGACAAGGAGCGCGAGACCTGGACCGGCCGGCGCGCCGGAGTGGAAGGCGCAATCGCCGATTACGGCGCCGATAAAGCGTATACGGCGGATCAATTCGAACAGGTGGTCGCGCGCTGTTTCGAAAAAGTGGATAGGGTTTATTACCCATTGGGTCTCAACGAAAAAATCAATGCGCGCGTGTTGGAGCTGCTGCGTTATTCGCAAGCGATGCGGCCGCGGCTCGGTTCCGGCGCTGGCGCACTGCTCGATCCGCGTGAAATCATTCACGAAGAGCGCCTGTTCAAGCAGCCTGAAGAACTCGCGTTGATGCGGAGCGCGATCGCTATTTCGAACGAGGCGCATCGGCGCGCGATGGCCGAGGCGCGCGACGGCATGATGGAATGGGAAATCGAGGCGCTGGTGAATTACGTGTTTCGCTCGCGCGGTGGCGCGGGCCCCAGCTATCCGCCGATCGTGGCTTCGGGACCGAATGCCGCGACGCTCCATTACATTCACAATGATCGCCGGATGCGGCGCGGCGATTTGCTCCTGATCGATGCCGGCTGCGAATACGATTTCTACGCCGCTGATGTCACGCGTACCTTTCCCGTCGCCGACAAATTCGATCCGCTTCAACGAGACCTTTATGAAGTTGTGCTTGAGGCACAGCGCCGCGGTTTCGAGACCATCAAGCGGGGCGCCAGATTTGACGAGGTCCACGACGCCGCCTTGCGTGTGCTAGTCGAGGGTATGTGCGAACTTGGACTGCTCCAGGGAACCGCTGATGAGGCTTTAGCCGCTGGCTCCTTTCGCCGTTATTATATGCATCGCACCAGTCACTGGCTGGGGATGGACGTCCATGACGTGGGACTCTATCGGCGTGATGGCGAATCGCGGCAACTCGAACCGGGGATGGTGTTGACGGTCGAGCCCGGGATTTACATCTCAGCCGACGATGAACGCGCGCCTGAGGCCTTCCGCGGCATCGGTATCCGTATCGAAGATGACGTGCTGGTTACCGCCGACGGACACGAAGTATTGACCGCCGCCGTCCCCAAATCGGTGGCGGAAGTCGAAGCCCTGAGCGCCTCACACGATTAGTTTGCCGATGCGGGTGCTCGCGTTCATGAGCACTTGGTGACGGCGTCGGCCGATAACACCACGCGCAGGCCGGTCGCCTCGACCGTGCTCAATAGGATTGCGACCCTTTCTGCGCCTGAGAGATAACGTTCGAACACCGCTTCGAAACCACGGAACGGGCCGTCCACGACCCGCAGGCGATCGCCATTGCCGAAGGATTCCTCCGGGAGTTTGACCACGCCATTTTCGCCGCGTTGCCTGATTTCGTCGATCACCGCCGATGGAACCGCCAGGGGATCGCGGCCAGCCGAGACCAGCCCTTGCACGCCGGGCATGTACTTCACATCGAAATAGCGTTCTTGCAGTTCGAATCGCGCGAACATATAGCAGGGGAACAGCGGCGTTATCGCCCACGTCATACGTCCCCAACGCGGCGTCCGTGCCTCCAGCATCGGCAGGAAAACCTCGGGCAAAATCACACCAAGTTGATCGCGCACCCAGCGCTCCTTGCCGGGTTTGGTGCGCACCAGATACCAGTTCGCATCGCATGCTTCCGACTGCTGCAACATCTCATTCACCGTTGGCGGGAGAAATTATTCAACGCACCTGAGTGCATCACTCCCCCTTTTCCCCGCGATGCCTTCAGGACGAGCTTTCAGCTTGCACGCGCCCTTACAAACGTCGCACGCCGACCGGGGCTAACA
>JBOHWM010000128.1:0-5373 GCA_050736555.1 Binataceae bacterium (SeqCode) | reverse complement strand
GGTCAGCCGCATGATCTCGATTGCCTCCTCCATCCGTCGCATCCGACTCGACGGTTGTACGCCGAAAATGTCGAATTCGCGGCCGAATGCGCCACCGCCTTCGGGCGCTCCCTGACATGCGACGAAGATGGTGCGGCCGCCGGACAGAAGATCGAGGCTCGACCATTGATACGCCAGCGTCAGCGCGTCACGTAATGGCGTGCTGGCAAAGCATGCGGGTCCGAGCTTGACCCGTTTGGTGCGCGCCGCGAGCGCGCCTAGCAAAACCAGCGCGTCCAGCCTCGGCTTGGCGAAAATCGAATCGCCCACCCAGACGGAATCCCATCCGGCCGCTTCCGCCCGTTCAGCCAAGGACAACATTTCGGGGACCGTGGTCGCGCCGATAATCACGCCGCGATTGGGGAGCGTCAGTCCAAATTTGGTTTTGGAATTCGCCATCGTTCGTCCTCAGGCAAAACGTCCACTTGTTGGAAAGCGCGATATCGCTCTAGCACCAATGTGTTGTCAGACGGTTGATAAATCAGTGGAGCGGCGAACCGGTATATTCATGTCTTTAGCAACAGCCTGTTAAGGTCGCAATTCGTACAGCACTGCGAAGTCATCCTTGATCGGCAGTCGGGTAAATTGTGAGAAACCCGCCGCGTGCGCCAGTTCGCGCGCCTTGGCCTCGCCCATCAAACTGCCGATGCCGGCGCCGCCGTGGGCGAGCGAAGTCGTCATGCAATACAATGTACTGACAGAGTAAAGCATTTTACCTATCGGCTTGAGATTGTCCTTGACGTCGGCGGAAGTGTTGATCTCCTGAATGAGATACGTGCCGCCGGGCTTGAGCGCGCGCCTGATGGTGGTCATCAGGGCTAGCGGGTCGACAGCGTCATGGACGACGTCGAAGGTAGAAATGAAATCGAAGTCGCCGGGCAGTTCACCCTTTGCGAGTTCAAACGTCACGCGGTCCGCGACCCCGGCGCTCTCGGCGTTGCGGCGTGCGCGCGCGAGCGACTCCGCATGAATGTCGAAACCCCTTACGCGGCAGGCGGGGAACGTGCGCGCGATCATGATGGCGGCGCGTCCACCGCCGCATCCCACGTCGGCGGCGGTACCGCCGGACTCCAGCGCGGTGGCCACTTGTGGCATCGCGGGAAGCCATTTGCGCAGCAGTTTATGCTTGTAGCGCACGCGCGAATTGCGTTCGGCCGCTTCGAACATTCCGGATGGATATCGCGCCTGAGTGACGCCCTTGCCGTTCTTGAATGCTTCGGCGACTTCGGGCGCCACCATCATGAGCGACTGTGCCATCTGGAAATAGCTGCAGATGAAAAAAGGCGAATCTTCGTCGGCGAGCGCCGCCGCATACTCGGCCGTGAGAAGATAGGTGCTTGCGGCGGCATCGTATTCAACGTAATGCGCCGCCGCCATCGCGCCAAGCCATTCACGCAAGTAGCGCGAACTAAGGCCGGTGCGCGCGGCGAGTTGATCGACGGTGACAGCGCCAGCATCCATCATCGCCCTGAACAGTCCCAGGCGATCACCGATGAAGCACAGTGCTCCATGCATCACCGTGGCGACATCGCCCACGACCTCCTGCGCGACCTTCTTCGCCTTTTCCATATCCATCGAAGCGTTCGCCGCCATTGTTATCCTCCGTCAGTCAGAGCAGGCCATTGAGGTGTCGATCATCCGACCATGGTCAGGCCACCGCTAATGCTTAGCACCTGGCCGGTTGCGTAATCGGCGTCCGGCGAGGCGAAGAATGCGACCGCGCCCGCGAGGTCCTCGGGTTTGCCCAGCCGGCGCATCGGGATACCGCGTTTCATCGCTTCGAGCACCTTTGGTTGATTCTCCATCACGCCTTTGAGCAGCGCGGTTTCAGTCGGTCCAGGGCAGACGACGTTGACGTTGATGCCGTTGCGAGCGACCTCGCGTGCGAGGGTTTTGGAAAAGGCGATAATGCCCGCTTTGCACCCGGCATAGACGGCCTCGCCGCTGGAACCAACGCGGCCGGCGTCGGAGGCGATGGATACGATTTTGCCGTGATTACGGGCCTGCATACGCGGCACGATCGCTTTGCAACAATTGAGCAGGCCGCGATAGTTGATCGCGATCACCCGGTCCCAGGTCTCAGGCTCGCTTTCGATGAAGGGTTCAAGCTTGTCCCATCCGGCATTGTTAACCAGGATATCGATTGGACCGAATTCACGCTCGACGGAATCGGCCGCCGCGATCGCCTCGTTGAGACTCGTTACGTCGAGCTTGACGGCGAGCGCCGCGCCGCCTCCGGCCTTGATTTCTTCCGCGGTCCTTCGGGCCACATCAGTCTGAATATCGCCGATTGCGACTTTCGCACCCTCGTCGGCGAGCCGCATGGCGATCGCGCGTCCGATTCCCTGCGCGGCGCCGGTGACCAGCGCGACCTGATTATGCAAGCGAGTTATCGAAGCCATTGCGGGATGGTTACCTCTTGAATCATTTAGTAGCGCTCGGTGCGTAAGCCGCTATCGTGAGTATTGAAAAATTGCGGCTGGACACGCCAGCCTAGATCACTGGTCAATTGACCCAAATCGGCGTGGAAATGACCTTGTGGCCGCTGCTTTTCACTGCTGGCGCGGATCTTAATGCATTGGTCTTGTAATTTGTTGGGACCAGAACCCAGTTATTGTGCCAGATAGGGCTATAGTTTGAATCATTCGGGTCCGAATCGAAGATCGGCATTCCCACCAGCTTTTTCGCCTGAGAGATGAAATCGTCGACGGATTTGGTCGGCTTCTTGTAATCATCCTCGTAGATAACCAGGTACTGCTCGGCGATCTTATAGTCCGGCTTGGTATTGGTCGCGCCGAGATCGAGATGAAAGCAATGTTTGCCATGAATCCATACCGGCTCAAGCTTTTGATGAAAGGGATTGTTGTATTTGAGGTTTTCCCGATCATCCACGAAACTCGGCGTTTCCGCCGCCATCGACAGCGACGGGCGAGCCGCGAGCCATAAGCCCGCAACCGACCCGATTCCTGCCTTGATGAATTCGCTGCGTGAGAATGCGGGGCCCTTCATCGTCCTTCTCCCTTCCGGTGTTTTGCAGGCTTTGGTTCATTTTCTCAGCGCAATTCCACAGCGGCGGCGGGCGCAACTCGATATCAAATTGCGCTGGCCGCACTTTTTCACTCCGCTACGAAACCGTCCAGCCGCCGTCAACCACGAACGGCGCGCCAGTGGCGAAAGACGCGTCGTCGCTCGCCAGGAACAGCGCCATGCGCGCGATTTCCCCCGGCTGGCCGACGCGGCCCAGCGTTGAAATCCGGCTGAGCGAGTTAGGCGTGAAAGCGGCGTCACCTTGCACGCGACGAACCATCGGAGTGTCGATGGCGCCTGGGCAAATGGCGTTGACGCGGATATTGTAACGGCCGTATTCGAGCGCGGCCACGCGAGTCATCGCGATTACCCCGGCCTTGGCGGCGCAATAGGCGGTTGCACCACGAATCGCGACGAGGCCGGCGATAGAAGCCGTGTTGATGATGGAACCGCCGCTGTTTTTAATCATATGCGGCAGGGAGTATTTCATTCCGAGCCAGACGCCGCGCAAATTGATCGCAATCACACGGTCAAAAGCCTCCTCACTCATGTTGGCGAGAAAAGCACTGTCACCCTCGATGCCGGCGTTGTTGTAAACGATATTGGGCACGCCCAGCTTCTCAATGGTGGTTGCGACCATCGCCTCGGCGTCGGCACTTTTGGAGACGTCGGCCTTTATCGCGATGGCTCTGCCGCCATCGCGTTCAATAGCTCCGACGGTTTGTTCGGCTGCCCTGCCGTCAATGTCGGCCGCCGCGATCTTCGCGCCCTCCTTGGCGAACAGAAGGGCCGCGGACCGTCCCATGCCGGAACCGGCTCCAGTGATCAGTGCGATTTTGTTGGCAAGCTTCATCGGTAATGGTTCTCCATTTCTCAGATCGGGCAATCGAACCATAGCTTATTCCACAACGACTGCGTTAGGGTCGCAGCGCAGGGTAATCCCGAGATGATCTAAATCGTGCCGGCGCGTTAACCCGTCAGCGCGGTTCCGTTGTATAGGTGGGCAAACAACTGCAACGGGGGCTCATCCCATGGCGGATTACAGCAATTACGAATGTATCAAGGTGGAGAAGGCCGAACGTGTTGCGACGGTGACGCTCAACCGGCCCGATCGGCTCAACGCGGTCAATGCACAACTCCATCACGAGCTTGAGCACATCTGGGTTGATCTGGCCGAAGATCGCGAGGTCAACGCGATCATCGTGACCGGCGCGGGACGCGCGTTTTGCGCCGGCGGAGATGTCAAAGGCATGGCTTCGGGTGACCTTACGAGCGCCGGTCAGAAGTCGAGCGGTCCCGCCATTCAGGCCTCCAACGGCCGCCGACTGGTGCAGAATATGCTCGACGTCGAGCAGCCGATCATTGCCGCTATTAACGGCGACGCGGTGGGGTTGGGTGCCACCGTCGCCCTCTTATGCGACATCACTGTGATGTCCGAGAAGGCGAGACTGGCGGACACTCACGTCAAGGTCGGGATCGTCGCCGGTGACGGCGGCGCCGTGATTTGGCCGCTCCTCATCGGACCGCATCGCGCCAAGGAGTTCCTGATGCGCGGTCACTTTATCAATGGTGCCGAGGCCGGGCGTATCGGGATGGTTAATTACGCGGTCGCACCTGAACAGGTGATGACCAAGGCGCGGGAGCTGGCGCAAGAGCTTGCCGATGGCCCCACGTGGGCGATTCGCTGGAGTAAACTATCGGTCAACAAATGGCTCAAGGAACAGGCCAATCTGATCCTCGACGCCTCGTTGGCATACGAAATGGTGACGTTCAAGACCGAAGATCAGAAAGAGGCGGCGCGAGCGTTTGTCGAGAAGCGCAAGCCAAATTTCGTCAGATAACTGTGGTTCCGCTTCACGCATCACGGGACGATCGCGTTCACGTTGCGATTAACCCATTCAGTTGCGCGGGAAGGGCGTAACGAAGCTGTTCAAAGCTGCCTTCGCCGCCGGTGTGCGTTCAAGTATGCCGGCGGTATTCCAATCGGCAGGGCGTGACCTTTTACGCGCTCGGCTTGATAGAACGCTCGATAGCGAGACTGGCAGAAGCGCTCAGAACCGTTCAGTTCAGTTGATAAATCAGCGTCGAGATTTGCCCTTCGTCTTGAATTACACCGATGACGTCGGCAATGCCGGAAAACTTCCCGGCATTGTTTAGGAATAGCGCATAAGCGAGTCGCCGCCCGCTTTGCGCATCGATATAACCTGCTAGCACCTGTGCCTTTATCCCGTCTTTGTCCAGGTACGTTCCGGTTTTGGCGTAAACTCTCCCTTTGGCCGGGCTATCGGTTCCGATCTCGGCAAGGGA
>JBOHWM010000127.1:0-9363 GCA_050736555.1 Binataceae bacterium (SeqCode) | reverse complement strand
GCGCCACACTGAGCGGCAGCGGAGTGACATTTTTTCTCAACGGCGCCGCGTACGCGCCCGTCGTGCTTAGCGGTGACGCGCGGGTGAATCTCAGCGCACCGGTAGCGGGTCCATTGAAAGGAATCCTCTTTTTCCAGGACCGTTCAGTGGCTCCCGGCGATTCCGCCGATGACAGCGTGATTATCGGTGAGCCCGGTTCAACCTTTGACGGCGCGTTGTATTTTCCCACTACGGGCCTCACATATGCCGGTGATTCGAGTGCCAGTGGATATACATTTTTGATCGCCGATCGCATTACTATTACGGGCAATTCCGTCTTGGGAAATGATTATTCATCGTTAGAGGACGGGGCGCCGATAAAATCCACGACGCTTTATGAATAGCCACACTAGCAAGACGAGGTTTTACAAATGCGGACGGCATGGCGGGACTCCGACGCACGTCGTTCCCTTCGGCTCCGCTAAAAATGGACAGGCGGCGGTGGAACTCGCGCTGTTACTGCCGCTGCTCCTGATGTTGTTGCTGGCGGCGGCCGACTTTGGACGGCTCTTTTACATGAGTATCGAGCTCGATAGCGCGGCGCGGGCTGGCGCGCAATACGGTTCACGCAGTGTTATTACAGCCGCCGATATCAATGGCATGGAAAGCGCCGTCAGACTCGATGGTTCGAATATCGCCGGAATCAAACCGCTGGCAAGTCAGTGCACCTGTGTCACGCCGGCGCCAGCCCGCATCACGGCGTGTCCGGCGGATTATTGCCGGAGTGACGATGACGCGACCTTTGTCAAAGTCACGGCCAGCGCGGTTTTCAATACACTGGTGCGCTATCCGGGTATTCCATCCTCGGTCGCGCTCAACGGGGTCGCGATAATGCAGGTGCAGCAGTGAGCGGATCCCGCAGCCCCAAGGCGAAACGTGGTCAATCAGTGCTGGAATTCGCCCTGGCGATTTCCGTCTTCATCCTGGTGGCATTCGCCGCGATGCAACTCGCATACGCGGTCTATTCGTACAATATGGTTTGCGCGGCGGCGCGTGAGGGCGTCCGTTACGCTATCGTGCACTACAGCGGGAACGCCAATCTCCAGGCAAGCCTCGATACCGAGATTCAGCGGGCCGCGATCGCGGCCGCCCCGGGGCTGCGTCTGCGGCCCGGCGACGTGGTGCTGAGCTGGCCTCCCGATCCCCAGCTTCCGTCGCAGACGGATGCTCGCGTGGTCATCACCTACGGATATAATTTGAATATCCCGTTCATGGCGCCGGTGACGCTCACCCTGAGTAGCGCCTCGCAGATGCTTGTGTCGAATTAAGTGGCCGCGCTCATGTCCGAGAGCCTTGCTATGCATCGCCATGCGAAGTGCGGGAATGAGACTCTCGAAGTGACCAACTGCCTTGCCTCGCACCGAATTCGCGCGCAGATTTGTTGCAATTCTCCAATGACGGACCAGGAGCAGTAAATGATCGACGTTTATTTTTGGACCACGCCGAACGGTTACAAAGTCACGATCATGCTCGAGGAACTCGGATGGAAATACAATGTAGTGCCGATTGCGATCGGCAAGGGCGAGCAATTCGAACCGAAGTTTCTGAAGATCAGCCCGAATAATAAAATCCCCGCGATAGTTGACCATGAGGGTCCCGGCGGCGAGCCGATAGCGATTTTCGAGTCCGGCGCGATCCTGATGTATCTGGCCGAAAAGGCCGGATGGAAGCTGATGCCGCAAGACCTGCGACGGCGCTACGACGTGATCCAATGGCTAATGTTTCAGATGGCGAGTGTCGGCCCGATGCTGGGGCAGGCGCATCATTTCCGCCGTTACGCGCCCGAACAGATTCAATACGCTGTTGACCGTTACACCAACGAGGCCAAGCGCATCTACCATGTCATCGATAAGCGTGTGGCCGAAGTTACATTTCTCGCCGGTGAATATTCAATCGCCGATATCGCAACCTACCCATGGTTGCGGACTCATCATTGGCAGGGCCAGAATCTCGACGATTTTCCTCATCTCAAGCGATGGTACGAAGCGATCGAGGCGCGGCCGGCCGTGCAGCGCGGATTGGCGGTAATGGCCGACGAGGTGGCCAAGGCGCGCCAGAATCCGCCCGACAAAAAATCGTGGGACATCTTGTTCGGCAATAAACAATACGAACGCCGCTAATCATGCGAAATGGTTGCGCGAAACCCCGGATAAACCGTGAGTGAAATCGCGGAGTCCGGGATTCCGCTCCAATCTCAGCGGGGCGAAGTGTTGCGCAGACCCCGCATTGTCGGCGTAAACTGTACGTCCGATGGCGCTATTCTTCGGAGTTACGGTTTCGCTGTTGCTGTTGGTGTGGGGCGCGGTGTTATTTTATGGTGCGTACTACCGATGGCCGGTGCTGGTCGATCCGCCCGAGGGAATGTCACTGATCAACACTCAGGTCCTGTTAAAGAAGCTCTTTGGCAAACGCGCGGCGCTATGGGACACCTATTTTCTCGCGCTGGTGTTTATCGGCGCTGGGCTGTTTGGAATGTACGCCTGTTTCAGGTGACCATGCCGGCACGCCGCCTCGGCGCCATATCAATGGCCGCGGTCGAGCAACTTGAGTAACGCGTAAACCGTTTCGGTCGCCGGCACGCCGATCCCGTGGCGGCGTGCGGCGCGCACCACGGCGCCACAGATAGCGTCGTATTCGAGCCGTTTGCCTTTTTCCAAATCCTGCAAGGTGGAGGTCTTGATCACATAGGGATTGAGATTTTTGCGGATGTGATCGAGTTGCGGTTCAATGCGGTCATCGCTTACGCGGGCGCCTTCGGCACGTCCGGCCGCAAGAGTTTCGGCCATCAGCGTGCGCAACAAATTGCATCCGTCTGGATCGTCAAGCATCGGCCCAATTGTGACGCGCGCCAGCGCGCTGACAGCGTTGGTACTGTTGTTGCCCATCAACTTGTACCAGCGGATGGTTCTCAGATCGGTGGTCACTTCACCCAGGATGCCGGCTCGCTTGAAAACCTCCGCGATGCGTTCGGTGCGTGGCGTGATGGTTCCGTCCAGTTCACCGAATTCGAGCACGCCTAGCGCGGTATGCAGCAGCTTACCCGGAGCTTGTAATTCGGCGCCGACTCGTGAGTTTCCGCCCATCACAGCTTCGCGTGGAAAGAAGCGGCATAGGATGTCCTCGTTCTCGACACCGTTTTGGATGGTCATGATGACGCCGTCCGCCGCGAGACATCCTTGCAGTTGCTCCGCGGCGGTTTCCGTGTCGTAAGACTTAACCGCGAACAGAATGAGGTCGTAGGGTGAGAAATCAGTGGGATTGTCGGTGGCCTTGACCTCAAGCGAAAAATCGCCTTGGAAGCTTTGCACGGCCAAGCCGTGCTGACGCAACGCCCGCAGATTTTCGCCACGCGCACAGAACACCACGTCCTGACCGGATTGTTGCAGCCGCGCGCCGTAATACGCGCCGACCGCGCCCGCTCCCATTACGAGGATTTTCATGCCTACCTCACAGACCGAGCTTCGCCCTGATGCGCGCGGGTCAACCGATCGCATCGAAGGGATGCCGCCATGAGTCTCTTGTTGTACGCGCCGCGCCGATTAGTCAAGCAGCCGCGCGTATGCCTGCGCGATCAGGCCAACGCAAACTTTCTCACCCGCATAGTAATGATGCGATGAATGAGGCGGTAAGGCAGGTGAACATTGCGGGCGGCGCTAAGCGCCGCCCGCGTCATGCTATCTCATAATCTGCATCAACCCGGCCGGACTGCCATATTTGATCCCGTCGTGATATCCCGCCGGCACGTCAGAATTGAACAACGGATCCTCGCCCTTGGAATTACCAGCGCTCGACCAGAACGTCGCATGCGTGTTCTGCAGGTCATATGACGCGCAGCCGACGCTGTTGGTGATGGTCTCGCCGACGCCGGGGACCGGGCGAATACGTGGCGCCCAGAACTGCGCCTTCCATAGATTCATGTTCGAGTCGTAGAGATCGTTCCACACGGAATAGAAGGCCTCTTTGTCGATGTACATGATGCGGCTGCCATAGCAATAGCCGGCCCGCTCCTGCGGAATTCGCCTCACGTCGTTGACATAGACGTCGCGCAATTCCCATTGTCCCCAAGATGGTTTGGCGAAGCCCAGCGGCATATCCCAATTCTTCGGAAATTGCGAGTATTCCTGGTTGTACTTCATTAGCGCCAGGACTTTGCGTTCACCAAGCACGTGGCCGGTGAAAAGCGACGTACCGGCGTTGAAGCCAATCGTTTTGGCATCGTCATTGGTCCAGTCACTGCCGTAAATCGGCGCGCATCGCGCGGAGACCGACAAGCGCAACGATCGGCGCAGCGCCGGAACAAAGACATATGTGTCAGGAAATGGGTTGGCCTGCTGGTCTTTATAGAAAAGCGAAAGCAAGGCCGTGTAGCGCGACTGCTCAGGCGTTTCCACCATGCTCCATTCGGTATACCAGGTTCCCGGGGCATAGGTTTCGTCGACAGGCACACCCGGATCAGTGTTCCATCCGCTTTGGCGGTAGACCACGTCGATGGTTTGGCCGGAAATGTTGCCGAAGCGATCCCGAGCCCAGAGCGTGCCGGTATTGTTCGGGCCGTTGAAATAAATGGCGGGTACATATGCGAAGAAGTTATTGGCCAGGAGCTTCGTGCCCAGATCAGGCTCGCCTGGATTGGGAAATGGAATTCCGCCGCGATAATTCTGGACGTCGATATGCCCGTTGGTCAGATGAACCAGCCGCGTTTGCGAGCCGTACTTTTCCGAGGCGGCCAGATAGGACTTGGAGAGAATGCCGTGATGGGTCGGGCCAACGTCCATCTCGACGTCATTCGGCATCTTCAATTGGAATTTGCCCTGGAACAGCGCCACCATACTGACCGGCATGAATTGCTGATACTGGTGCCAGTTCTGCATCGTAATCTTGGTGCCGGGCGCAATAGTGCCTTCATGCGCCGAGTCGCGCATCCACTGTTGCATGGCGGGCAGATCAGATTGTGCGAACGCCATCGGCGCGGCGAACGCGAGTATCAACGCCAAAACCGCTAACTTGCCGACAGTCTTCATCGTCGTTTCTCCCTTAATGGGCTGGGGTGAAAAACTCCCGACCAGTCGAACGTGAAAGTTGAGAATGCCTGTTGGTTACCGCCTCCTTTAATCTGTTATTACCTGTCGATAAGGCCTATATGCTGACACTGACTTAGATACCGTTGTTGCGGGAATTAGCCATTCTCATTGCATCTCAATGAAGCTGACTGTAGCTATCAGTCAACGTTCGTGCAGCATGATCGTATCTCCGGCTAACAGGCTTTATGAATGCCTGTCAAGTATAAACAAATGCTGAAGATCGCTCGGAAATTCCGCACCCTATTATGGCGACCTGAAGATCGCTACAAGGTTTTAAGGCCGATTCGAGAAATCAACGAAAGCGGACTCAAATGATTGACTTCGCTTTACGAGAGGCACGCGCCGAAGATGTGCAAGCCATTCTCGACCTGTGGCGAATGGTGGGATCAGGCCCGTCGGTTACTGATACGATGGAGCATCTTCAAATGTTAACTGAAACTTCGGCTGGCCTCTTCCTGGTTGCCGAACTTGAGCGGCGTATCGTGGGGACAATTATCGGTGGATGGGACAATTGGCGTGGCCACATCTACCGGCTGGCGGTTCATCCGAACCAACGGCGCCGAAGCGTTGCCAAAGCTTTGCTAGTCGAAATCGAATGGAGGCTGCAAGCACGCGGCGCCCGGCGCATCCACGCACTCACCTGCACGGACGACGGGCTTGCCTTCTGGACGAACACATCATACGAGCGCACGAGCGATACGGTCTTCATCCGCAACCTTGGCGCGGGCGAAGACGAGCCGCGTTGACCGGCGACTGCGGCGTGATTAGCCTAACCTTTCACGTCAGCCGCGGCGACATATTCGGCTATCTTCAAACCAATTGAAAATCAGGAAACTCTGATCGCTTGGCACATCTAAGCGAAATGCAGATTCTGCGCTTTTTGGCGCAGTTGACCGTTCTACTGATCGTGAGCCGCTTTTTCGGCGACCTCATGAAACGGCTCGGCCAAGCCGCTGTGATCGGCGAATTGCTTGCGGGTATCGTGCTTGGCCCTTCGGTATTGGGCCATATTCTGCCGGGCGCCTCAGCGGGCTTTATCCTCGGTGACAAGATCTCGATTAACCTGCTCGAGGCCTTTGCCTGGACCGGCGCGATTATGCTGCTGCTGTACGTGGGGCTGGAGACCGACCTGAATCTAGTCGCCGACACCTCGCGCGGCGGGATGGGCCGCACCGCCGCGCTGGTCTCCGGATGCGGCATTGTGATTCCGTTCGGCGCCGGTTTTGCCCTCGGCATGATGCTGCCGGCAAGTTATCTGGCGGTAGCGAATCAACGCCTCATCTTCGCGCTCTTCATGGCGGTCGCGCTCGCGATTTCCGCCGTGCCCGTAATCGCCAAAATCCTCATCGATCTGGGTCTGCTGCGCCGGGAATTGGGTCTTTTGATTCTGGCCTCGGGGATCATCGACGATAGCGTCGGATGGTTGTTGCTTTCATTAGTTGCCGGACTTGCGACCAGTGGCGCTCTCGATTTCCTCGCGGTCGGCAAATTGGTGGGCGAAGCGGCCGGCTTCCTCCTGTTTTGTTACTACTTTGGCTACCGCTGGGTGGCGCGGCTGCTCAGATGGGTCGATGATCACGCCAGCGTCGAGCATGCCAAGTTCACCGCCATCGTGGCGATCGCGTTTGGCTGCGCGTTCGTGACACAAGCGATCGGGATCCACGCGGTTTTTGGCGCCTTTGTCGCGGGTCTGATGCTGAGCCGGGCGGCGCGGCTTAGGAAGAGCGACCAGAGCGACCTTGAAGCGGTTACGATGGGGTTTTTGGCGCCAATCTTCTTCGCTTATTCCGGCCTTAAAACCGACCTCAGCACGCTCACCGGGTTCGCCGTGCCACTGATCGTACTGGGCGTTGCGTGTGCGTCGAAGCTGCTCGGATGTGGTCTGGGCGGATTGATTGGCCGGCTCAAGTGGCGCGAGGCGCTGTCGGTCGCGCTGGGCATGAACGCGCGCGGCGGGATGGGCATCATCGTGGCTTTGATCGGGCTCAGCCTCGGCGTGCTCACGCCCGAGATGTATACGGTGCTGGTCGTGGTTGCGGTCGTCACGTCGCTGATGGTACCGCCGTTGCTCACCTGGTCGCTCAGCGCGGTACCGATGAGGCCCAGCGAGACCGAGCGCCACGAACGCAAGAAAGTCGCCGCGCGCATCCCCTTTGTTCGTGAGGGGGCCAAATTGCTGGTTCTGAGCGGAGGCGGACCGCATGCCGACCTCGCCGCACATCTGGCGGCCGCCATCGGCAATGATCACGACGCCAGCCTCACGGTGTTCCACGCCAGTGTCGATTCCAAGCGCAAGTCAGACGAATTTGACGCGCAATTCGCCCGTCTCAAAGCGATCGCCGAGTCGAGCGGCGCCCACAACATTTATCAACGCTCCGGATCGGCCGAGTCTATTCCGGAGGCGATCATGCGTGAGAGCGCGCGCGGCTATGACGTGATTTTCGCCGGAGCTTCACAGCTCCAGGGATACGACGCCTTGGGAGGAGAGATTTTGCGCGAGATCGTGCGCTCGGCGCATGCGCCCGTCGTGATCGCGCGCAACGTGGGCGCGCCCACACCGTTGCGACGCGTGTTGGTACCGACCACCGGCTCCCAATTCTCACGCCTGGGTGCAACATTGGCGATGCTTTACGCAAATGCCACTGGGGCGGATATCACCGCGATGTACGTCAAGGAAACCTCGCTGTCGTGGCGCGGCCTTTTTCCACGCATGCCGAGCACCGAACGCACGCCGATTGCCAACGAGATCCAAGCTTTAGGACAGGAACTGGGCGTCGCCATCCATACCCATGTGACTTCCGGCAACCGACCCGAGAACGCCATACTCTCGATGGCCGAACGCGGCAACTTCGATCTGCTCGTGATGGGCGTACTGTTCCGACCGGTTGATGAGCGGCTTTATTTCGGCCCCAAAGTCGAATCCATTCTGCGTAATGCGCGCCGCGCCGTCGCGGTGGTGGTGCCGCCTGAAAGCCTGATGCAAGCGTAATTCCGTTCGCAGGCGGGGTTCGATCAACACGCCTGGAAACCTTCGGCCGTGCTACAATTGGACTGTCATGTCGGAGCTCGATATAGTCACCGGCGCGTTCGGTTATACCGGCCGCTATATAGCACAAACGCTGCTCGAGATGGGACGGCGGGTACGCACCCTGACTGCTCATCCCAGGGAATCAGACCCTCTCGCAGGCCGAATTGAAGTTGCGCCTTTCAACTTCGATAATCCATCGGCGCTGGCGAAAAGCCTCGAAGGCGCCGATACTGTTTACAATACCTACTGGATTCGCTTTCCGCACAAAGGTTTGACGTTCGATACCGCAGTGGCTAATAACAAGGCCCTGATTCAAGCCGCCAAGGCCGCCGGCGTCCGCAAGTATATCCATATCAGCATCGCCAACGCTTCGGTCGATTCGCCGCTGCCGTACTTTCGCGGCAAGGGACTGGTCGAGCGGGCGCTGAGCGAGTCGGGACTTCCATATGCGATCCTACGGCCGACCGTGATTTTCGGCGCTGAGGACGTGCTCATCAACAATATCGCATGGCTGGTGCGGCGCTCCCCGGTTTTCGCCGTTGCGGGCCGCGGCGACTATCGGCTGCAGCCGATCTTCGTCGAAGACCTGGCCAAATCCGCCGTCGAGATGGCCACCGGCGAAGGCAGCGCAACCATCGACGCGGGCGGTCTCGAAACTTTCACCTTCAATCAATTGGTACGACTGATTGCGAAAGCGACCGGCAACCGAGTGGTAATCATTCATTTGCCGGACATGGCGCTGGTGCTGTGCGCGGGCGCGATCGGCCTCATGCGGCACGACGTGATGTTGACACGGGACGAGATGCGCGCGCTTAGTGGCGGATTGTTGGTGGCCAAAGGTACGCCCTTGGGGACAACTCCGTTGAGCCTTTGGCTCGAGCGTCACAACACACAGGTCGGCGTGGGCTACAGTTCGGAATTGGCACGCCGCTCGAAGCGGAACGCCGGCGGTTGACAGTGGCCGGCCGCCTTGCGCCTAATCAGGCGGAGGCCGTGCCGCTATGCCAGTTTATGATGAAGTTTGTCGGGCGATCGACTCATACCGCGAGCATATCGTTGCCACCAGCCATCGTATTCACGGTCATCCGGAACTCAAGTTCGAGGAACACTTCGCTTGTCAACAACTGAGCGGGGCGCTGAGCGATCTCGGCCTGGCGGTCGAGACCGGAATCGGCGGGCTTGCGACCGCCTTTCGCGCCGAATTCGGCCAGGGGC
>JBOHWM010000126.1:0-4850 GCA_050736555.1 Binataceae bacterium (SeqCode) | reverse complement strand
GGGGTGTACAATGGGCGAACCGGTTTGATTGAATTGGCCGGAATTTTTATTGGGCAGGATCAATGGCAGAGGAAGCTAATCGCCTGGTTATTCTCGGCTCGGGACCCGCGGGGCTGACCGCCGCGCTTTACTCCGCGCGCGCCAATCTTAACCCGTTATTGATCGAAGGCAACGAGCCCGGCGGCCAGCTTACGATTACCACGGAGGTGGAGAACTATCCGGGGTTCGACAAGGGTATTCAAGGCCCCGAGATGATGGACGTCTTCCGGCGCCAGGCGGAGCGCTTTGGCACCCGCTTCATCGCCGGCGCGGTCACCGCTTGCGACTTGCGTAAACGCCCGTACGCACTCACTGTGGACGACCAAACTGTCACGGCACACGCGCTGATCATCTCGACCGGAGCGTCTGCCAAGCTGCTCGGGCTGGAATCGGAAAAACGCCTGATGGGCTACGGCGTCAGCGCCTGTGCGACTTGCGACGGCGCCTTCTTCAAAGACAAGGAAGCGGTAGTGGTTGGCGGCGGCGACACTGCGATGGAAGAGGCGCTTTTTCTCACGCGCTTCTGCAGCAAGGTCACGATTGTGCATCGACGCAATCAACTGCGCGCTTCCAAAATCATGCAGGAGCGGACGTTCAATAATCCGAAGATCTCCTTCCTCTGGGATTCCATAATCGAAGAAATCCATGGCGAGCAAAAGAGCGGCGTTTCCGGCGTGCGCCTGCGCAATACGCTCAGCGGCGCCAGCAGCGAGTTCCGCACCGATGCGGTCTTCATGGCGATCGGGCATCAGCCCAACACCGCGATCTTCAATGGCCAGCTCGACATGGACGAACTTGGCTATCTTAAGGTTCGCTCCGGCTCGACCTACACCAATATCGAAGGTGTTTTCGCCGCGGGCGATGTCGCCGACCGGGTGTATCGGCAGGCGGTCACCGCCGCTGGTACCGGATGTATGGCGGCAATCGACGCCGAGCGATGGCTGGAAGCCAATCATCATTGAAAGTGAGCGCAAACGAGACCACTGAGCTTGGCGTGGTGGCTTCCGCCTATACGGAACCGATGCCGGCCGCCACGAGTTACAATGGCGAGGGCGGACATACGACCGTGCATTCGCCTATCTTGCGATTGCCCGCGAGCCGCAAAAACTTGGGCCCACGCTCAGCCGAGTTGCTTATATTCCTGCTCGCGGTCCTCGGGGCGGTGGCGCTCGGTCTGGGTATCGCGGATTATCTCGGCGGGCATCCCTATGTTTCCGCCTACCTGGTCGCATACGCCGCTTTTCGCTTCGCTGACCTCGTGGTGCGCGACGACCGCGCACTCAGGATGGACAACGCGCGCTTCAGACAGCGGATTATGAGCGAGTTGCCGATCCTGCTGGTATTCGTCGCGGCACCGCTGGAGCGCACCTATCTTTATGGTGGCGAGGGACCACGCTGGCTGGCCGGTTTGGGGCTGTTGGTGGAGTTGGCCGGACTGTGGCTCGCCTTGGGCGCGCGCATCCAGCTTGGGTTTTTCACCTCGGCGCCTTCCAGCGAGGCGATGCCCCTGGTGCGCAATGGTCTGTACCGTTATATCCGTCATCCAATCTATGCCGGCGAGTTCCTGGTTTTGCTCGCATGGCCATTCGAATACGCCGCGCCCATAACGCTAATTGTGACCCTCATCGTCGGTGTCATAGTGGTAAATCATCGCGCCAAAGAAGAGGAAGCCGAGATGCTGGCGCGATTTGGCGACGACTACGCGGCTTACATGCGCGAAACCGATAGCATCGTGCCCAATCTTTGGTGAAGCGGGCGACGTTATGACAGACGATCGTTGCCGCGCTGTCAGGATCGTGTCACGCTCCACACCAACGGCATAGTGCGTAATTAGCTTTGGCGGAATTTAAGCTGACATCCCGCCCGCGAACAAAAGCGCACCGACGAATCTTGCGCCACAAATGGCCGGCCGCACCCGGCGCATCGCGCCAGCACTTCACCGGCACGGAGAAGCGGCGGGAGCTTCGCCATCGCTTGCTCATCGTCAAGCCATCGTTCATCCGCACCGACTTGTAATTTTTCCTGAGGCGCCTGCCGTGATGCCGCGAGCGAGGACACCTCGCGCTGCGTCTGATCGTCCTGTAACCGAATCGGCTTCCCCAGCCGCGCCACCTTGGCCGCCGCCGCACGGGCAAGTTGGTCGGCCTGCTCGTTGAGCGGATCGCCCGCGTGACCCTCGACCCATTCGAAGCTAACGCGATGCCTGGCTACGGCGGCATCGAGCTTTTCCCAAAGATCGAGATTCTGCCGGCGCTTCCACCCGAGCCGCATCGTATTGACCAGGTAAAGACTGTCGCTGCGAAGCGTTATCGGTAGCCCCGGCGGTATCGCAGACAGTCCCTCGATTGCCGCCGTTATCTCCATGCGATTATTGGTGGTCCGCGGTTCGCCACCGCTGAAGCTAGCCGAAGCGCCGGCGCTTTCGATGATGATTACGCCCCATCCGCCGGGCCCCGGATTCCCAAGGCACGAACCGTCGGCGTAAATGAAAAGCCTGCCCTCGGCCGCCATCACTTCATCTTTTGCCAGCGCGGCGTAACGCTATACCGCTACGCTCCACTCAAGCGGGTTGGGCCGTGACACCGCCGAGATGCAGCTCGCGAAACCAGTCCAGATATTCGCGCGCGGCGCGTTCCCATGAAAAATCAGCTTTAAAGCAATTGCCCGTGAGCCGGCGCCATTCGGTGTGCGTGTGAAAGATTGCCACCGCCCGCTCGATCGCCGCCATCATCGCCTCTGGAGTGTAGTCTTCGAAGACAAACCCGGAGCCATTGCCGCTTTGCGCGTCGAATTCGCTTACGGTATCGCGCAAACCGCCGGTAGCGCGCACGATCGGTGCGGTGCCGTATTTGAGCGCGTACATCTGGGTGAGTCCACACGGTTCGAATCGCGACGGCATTAAAAACATATCGCTCCCGGCTTGGATCCGATGCGCCATTGCGTTATCGAACTTCAGCACTACCCGGAGCTTGTCTGGATGGCGCGCCTGAGCATCCTTGAAGACCGCCTCGAGCCCTGGATCGCCGCTCGCCAGCATCACGAGTTGCACATCCAACAACATGAGCCGCTCGAGTGCGGAGGCCAGCAGGTCAACGCCTTTTTGCGGCGTCATGCGGGTCACCATTCCAATCACGGGAGCGTCAACGCGCAGCGGCAGGTTCAAGGAATCGCGCAGATCGCCGTTGCATAGTTTTTTGCCGCCGCGCCGTGACGGCGTGTATCGCGCCGTGATGAACTGATCATGCGCCGGGTCCCACTCCGTGTAATCGGCACCGTTCAAAATCCCTTTGAACCGCGCGCCCTTCGCCCGCAGCACGCCGTCCATGGCAAAGCCCAGGTCCGGGTCATGCGCGGTTTCGTGAGCGTAAGTGGGACTCACCGTCGAAGAGCCGTCGCTCAGCACGAGTGCACCCTTCATCAGATTCACACGGCCGTAGAATTCAAGGCATTGGACCGAGTACCACGACCAGTCGAGATTGAGCAGGGGAAAATCCGCGCTCTCGAAGATACCCTGGAAGGCCAGATTATGAATCGTGAAAACCGCGCTGGTATGGCTAAATCGTTCTCGTAAACTGGCGTCCGCTCGCATCATGATCGGAGCGACTGCCGCGTGCCAATCGTGCGCGTGCACGAGGTCCGGCTGGATCAGTTCGGCGGCTGCGATCGCGGCGGCGCGACCGAAAAAGATGTAGCGGCGCAGATTATCCGGATAATCCTTGCCGCCTTCGCCATAGATCCCGTCGCGGTCGAAAAAGCCCGGATGATCGATCAAATAAAGTGGCACATCGCCACTGCCTTCCGCGCGCAGCACGCGGAATGCTTCGCGCGAATCCCCCAAGCGCAGTTCATGGTCTTCCAGAACGGGTTGAGGATGCAGCCGCTCCAGCAAAACGCGGTAGCCAGGTAAAATTACCGATGGCGTCGCGCCACATTGTTTGAACGCTTGTGGCAGAGCGCCGATCACATCGGCGAGACCACCCGCCTTTGCATACGGCCCCATCTCGGCCGCGACGATCGCAATCTTCACTTGTCGCTTCGCTCACTGCGCACAGCGCAGACGGCTTTGCTCGCTCCGCCCGGAGACTCGCCGCGTGAGTGTCCTCTCGTGCGCTCTTCTCAGGGTGTCTTTTCCCAACCTCGCAGATCAGACCGCGCCACTCCAGTCCGTGCTAATCAAGCAACCAAGCGCAAGCTGGTTGGAAATCCGCCAATCCAGTTCTCTGAAGGGCCGTCCTGTTATTTGCACGGCGTCCGCGTGGTGCTTCGCAACGCCGACCCTCAGCGTGCAGAACCGTTGGTCACCGCGCCATCCATGGTCGAGAGCGATACTTTGGCTATCCCCTCGCCGACGACCTCGCGCAAATGAGCCGCGGCGGCTTCGGGCGGCACCGGATTGATATAGAAGCCGGTTCCAACTTCGAAACCCGCGACTTTGGTCAGAGCCGGAGTAATCTCCATGTGCCAGTGGTAGTACTTGCTGCGCTGTTCCCCGATGGGAGCCGAATGGATGATGTAGTTGAACGGCGGATCGTCGAGTGCGAGTTTGAGGGCACCCAGCGTAGCTTTGATAGCTTGGGCGAAGTCCCGATATTCCGAAACGGTCGCGTGTTCGAAATGAGAACTATGATTGCGCGGGACTATCCAGAGTTCAAACGGGAAACGCGCCGCGAATGGACAGGCCACGATGAAGCTTTGATCTTCAAAAACCAGCCGCCGCCGATGGCCGCCTTCCTTGAACACGCTGTCGCAGAAGATGCAGCGTTCATTGAGCTGGTAGTTTTCGCTGTCGCCGCGCAATTCCTGTTGTACGC
>JBOHWM010000125.1:0-4310 GCA_050736555.1 Binataceae bacterium (SeqCode) | reverse complement strand
GGCATGTTTCGCATCGCGATGCCGCGCGCGTGGGATGGCCCGGAACTCGACCTGCTGAGCCAATTACGCATAATCGAAGAGCTGTCGGCCGCCGACGGTTCGGTTGGATGGTGCGTGATGATCGGCTGCGACAGCGGTTATCTGAGCGCCTTCCTTGACCAGCGAGTCGCGCGCGAGATGTATCCCGACCTCGATCTGGTGACCGCCAGCAGCTTCGGCAAGCCCGCTGGACACGCCGAGCGCGTACCCGGCGGTTATCGCGTCAGCGGCCGCTGGCGTTTCGGCAGCGGATGCCAGCATAGTGCATGGCTGGTGGGCGGATGCGTTGTACATGAAAACGGCGTTCCGCGCATCAATGCGGAGGGTTTGCCGGAAACGCGCTGTGGTTTTTTTCCCACGGAGCAATGCGAGATTATCGACACGTGGCGTACCACAGGTCTGCGCGGCACTGGCAGCAATGACTTTGCTGTAAACGACCTCTTCGTGCCGGAAGAGCGCACCATGACGTGGCGCAATCCCGTTGTCCATCGTGCCGGCATTCTATACGCCCTGCCATCCATCTTTGTGGCCAAGGCGGCGGCGGTGCCGCTCGGTATCGCACGTGAAGCGCTCCACGCCTTCAAACAAATGGCGGTCAAAACCACGGCCCGCCAGTTCGTCGAAGACGGCAGGCTTACGCCGGCGACGGCGATGGCCGAACAGGCGTATGTGCAGGCCGCGGTCGGACGCGCATCCGCGTTGATCGGTTCCGCACGCAGCTATCTGTTCGGCACGATGAGTGACATATGGCACACGCTGAGCGCCGGCCGGCGTTTGAACGCCGATCAGAACAGCGCATACATCCTGTCGATAACCAACACCTTTGCGCAGTGCACGGAGGCCGTGGACCTGCTCTTCAAGACGGTTGGTGGCGCCGCGATTTACACTGGACCATTTGACCGCGCCTTTCGCGATATCCACAGCGCCAGCCAGCATACCGCGGTATCGGCGCGCAGCTACGAAATGGCGGGGCGTGCTTTGCTCGGCGCCAGGCGAATGGAGTTCTTCTTTTAGCGGCCCGAGCTTCGCGCGGTTGAGTACAGGCGTGAACATCACACGCAGGGGAGCATCATGGACGTGAAAATTCGCGGTGGGAGTGAAAGCGACGCGCCGGTCATCGGACGCATCTGCTACGAAGCCTTCCGCGCGATTGCCAACGAACATAATTTCCCACCCGATATTCCCAACGCCAAGACCGGCATTGGAGCGGTTTCGCACATGCTGGCGCATCCGGGCTTTTACGGGGTCGTGGCCGAACTGGACGGTCGTATCGTGGGCAGCAATTTCCTCGACGAGCGCGACACGATCGCGGGCCTGGGGCCGATCACGGTTGATCCGCAGGTGCAGAATCACGGCGTTGGGCGGCATCTGATGATTGCCTTGATCGAACACTCGCGGCGGCGCGGATTCCCCGGCCTGCGGCTGGTGCAGGCGGGTTATCATTGCCGCTCACTATCGTTGTATTCGAAGCTGGGTTTCGAGGTGCGGGAGCATTTGTCCTGCATGCAGGGCCCCGCGATCCATGAGGCCGTTACCGGTTGCGCCGTGCGCCGTGCCACCGCCGACGACATGGATGCTTGCAACCGCCTATGCCTCGCCGTACACGGCCATCAGCGCGCCGGTGAATTGCGCGACGCGGTGCAGCAAGGCACGGCGCGAGTCGTCGAACGCGCCGGACACATCACTGGCTATACCACCCAGATCGCCTTTTTTGCTCATGCGGTCGCGGAGACCAACGACGACCTCGAGGCGCTGATCGGCGCGGCGGAATCATTCGCGGGTCCAGGTTTCCTGATGCCTTCGCGCAATGGCGTGCTGATGCGCTGGTGCCTGGGCCACGGCTTGCGCGTAATTCAGCCAATGACGCTGATGACGATGGGACTTTACAACGAGCCCGCCGGCGCCTATCTGCCCTCGATTTTGTACTGAGAACGTGGATTGAAGCGCGACGGCTACCGCGACGTGCCATGCGGTTGTGCGGACGGAAAAAATCCTCGCGCGCATGATCTCTTCGAAGGTCCGCGGACATTCAGTGTGGAAGCACTCGACGTTCAATCCACTGTCGTCACTCGTGGAGATTCGGGCGCGGAGATATGAGAAAGTCTATCTCCCGTTGCTGTCGTGAGGATTGATCGGGCTTCAACGGATGAGCTGAATGATTCGGATCGCCCACGGTTGCGATCGTAGCGGTGCGTCAGGGCCAGGGCGAGGGCTAAGGCTCGAACTCGCAGGTGACGAAATCGTGATCCGAAAAACGGCCGTGGATGAATGAACGCCGCGCAGGCACTACCCATGCCGCATGCGGCAACGGCCTGAGGCCACGCGCCGCAATCCAGTCCAGCTTGGGCCGAAAAAATGGCGGCACCAGGCGTGAGAAGGTAAAGGTTGGCTTATACGGCGCGTTTGCCCCTTCAACTCCAAAGCCGGCCGCGCGTAGGCGTTCGAATAACGGCTCGTAACGCTGCGGACGGCGGAAGCGCCATGGATTGGTCAGCATCCGCCACGCCGTCGCGGCGAACGCGTCTGGCGTGCGCAAATCAACCGTCGTCGTGTTGAGATCGCCCGCTATCAGCGCGGGCGCGCCTGGGACAATCGCCGCAAGGAAGTCCTCCATCTGCTTGGCGCGCCCTATCGGCTCCCAACGGCTGTTCAGGTGCGCCACGCCAAAGACCAGGCGCCGGCGATTGAAGGTCGCGTGCGCAACGATTCCGCACGGTCCGCCAACCAACCATTTGAAACGTTTTCGCATGTAAAGATTCGGCAAGAGCACGCCCCTTACACGGTCGAGCGGCTGCGTGCACAGGATTGCATTGCCCATGAACGCAAGCGGGGGACCGCCGTCGGCGCGGGTAAAGCCGAATTCACGTTGATAAGCCATGCTCATGTCAAGCGCGGCGGACAACTCGTGCACGACCTGGCGCCGACGGGCGCGGCGGGTCATGACATCCACTTCGCACAGCATGATCACGTCCGCATTCTCTAACGGCGGACGCCGAAGGCAGGCTAGGATGTCCTCCAGATGGCCGCCACCGCGCGCGTTGAGCAGCACAACTTTGAGCGTCGCATTGAGTGGAAGGGCGGGGCGATTCAACACCTCGGGCGCGAACCGCGGGCTTTCAACGCCGGCAATACTGGCGCTAAGGGTCATTTTTCCTGACGCCGCTCGGCGGCGCAGGCAAGTCCGCAAGCCTTCGGCTCTTCACTTTGAATCCGCCGACTCTTTCGCTCACGGGCTCGCGGGCAAGCCCTGAGAAATGTATGTGCACAAGTATGATTCTGTCATTCTGAGCGTCGCGAAGAATCAAGTATCCGAGTCTTTTCGCTGGCTTTTGTCGGGATTCTTCACTTATTCACTACGCAGCTCGCGGAATCGTAATCCTGACGCGACTCGCGGGCTCGTCATTCTGAAACGCGGCTCGCAGACGCGCCTGCTCGCTCCGCCTTCGGCTACGCTAACGGCAGACTCCGTTCAGAAGGGCAAATGAGTTCGTGCAGAGGTCTCCTACGGGTTGAGTTCGGCTTCAAGATCCTTGAACGCGGTGATGGGTGCGGTGCAGGTCCGCGCGCGGCAAACATAAGCGGTCAGCCGTCCGTCGATTTGGCCTTTATCCCGCACCGGTTCAGGTAGCGACTGCGGCGCCGCACCCGGCGCGACCGCATAGAGCGCGCGGTTGGGAAGATAGAGCAGGCCGAGACGCTCGTTCCATTCCTTAAACTGTGGCGAACGTGGATCTCCAACCAGTACGATTTCGACCGCCCCACGCTGATACAAATCGACCGCCTCGAGCATGTGCGAAAAGGCAAACGGCTGGTTTTCGATGAACGTCGCGAAGAGCTTGAGCGTACGCGCGGCCTCATCCTGATAGCGCGTGTCGCCGGTGTAAGCGTAAAGCCGCAGGAGCGCCATCGCGGCCGCGCTGTTGCCCGACGGCGTCGAGCCATCAAAGGCCGCCTTCGAGCGCACGATCAAGGCCTCGTGATCGTCGGAAGTGAAAAAGAAGCCGCCCTTCTCACGATCGAGGAAGTGCGCGATCATCACGTCCGCCAGCTTGCGCGCATCGTCGAGATAAACCCTATCAAGCGCGGCTTCATACAGGTCTATGAGCGCGCCAGCCATCAGCGCGTAATCTTCGAGGTAGGCGTTGAAGCGGGCGGTGCCGTCCTTGTACGAGCGCTTGAGCGCATGGCCGTCCCACATCCGCGTCATGATAAGGCGGGCCGCGCGCGCCGCCGCGTCGAGATAACGCGGGTCACCCAGTGTCCGATAGCCC
>JBOHWM010000124.1:0-6122 GCA_050736555.1 Binataceae bacterium (SeqCode) | reverse complement strand
TTGGATTGGGTAGGGGGCAGAAGGCTGAGCGTTTTAGGTGTCTGACGGATCACGGCAAACTAATTTAAAACTTCACATGAAACACGACTAGATGAGCGCGTGAATTTGTAACCCATGCGGAGTTGGCGATCCGCAGGCCGTGAACGTGAATCGAACGAGCGGCCGGAAGCACGCCTCGTGTGCGTTTGATCGATTTGGAAGCAAGGGTCCGCTCCGCGAAGTTGCGTTCCAACTGTTTCCCGTCACAGTTTAAAACTCCAGCCAGGAGCAGTTAACGATGGCTCTTTTCAACAAGGAACCGGAGAAAAACACGCGCGTGGCCGAGCCCTTCAAACCGCAGCCTCAGCCGCCCGCTGTGCAGGCCTTGTCGCCGACGCCCTCATCTCCCGCTCCGGCGCACGAAAAGCCCGCTCCGCAAGTTCGTCCGGCGCCCAATCCGTCCGAGTCACGCGCCTATCTTGACGGTGGCACGAGGATCAGCGGCAAGCTTTCGTTCGACGGGCCGACCCGGATCGACGGCCAGGTGGACGGCGAGATTACCGCCAAGGATAACCTCATGATCGGCGAGAGCGCGGTGGTCACCGCACAAATCAAAGCGGTGTCAATCGTGGTGGCGGGCAAAATCAGCGGCGATATCACAGCCAGCCAACGCCTCGAAATACGGCCAACCGCGCGGGTGGTGGGCAATCTCACAGCGCCGGTGCTGGTGGTGCACGAGGGCGCCTTGTTCGAGGGGCATTGCTCGATGCAGTCGGAGGCGGCGCGCGACGAGCGCAAAGTGACGATCTTTCCCAAGGAAGAGCGTCTGGCGCAGGCCGCTGGGCAGAAGCAGGCTTGAGCCCGCGCCCTCTCAAGGCGCACCCGTTTACAAACTACGCATATCTCCATTAGCATCTTCCGGGGAGATAATGTCTTAATATGCACATACCGCCGGACTGGGGCATATTCTTTGTCCTGATTGTGTCCTTCCTGGTTTTCTGGTTTATATTCGGATGGCTCTTTTTCGGTCCTTTTCTCAAGTTACTCAGCGATCGTGAGCATCGCCTGCGAGACTTGAGCGAACGCACCGAACAGTTGCTCAAGGAAGAACGAGCGGCTGTGGAGGAGCGTGAACGCCAACTGGCGGAAGTACGGCGCGAGGCCTTGGCGCACCGTGAAGCCGAACGGCGGCGGGCCGATGAAGAGGGTGCACATATGATTCAGGAAGCCAGGGCCGAGGCGCACGCTTCGATGGAGGCGGTGCGCCATGGGATTGAACACGAATTCGAGACCGCCGAAGCGCAATTGCAGGTGCTTGCGGCGAGTCTCGCTACGCAACTTGCGGAGCGGGTTCTGGGACGCTCCATGAGTGTCGGAGGGAACGGCAGTCGTCGTAACTGAGACTGACTGTAACGGTATGAAGCTTAGGTTTGCGATCGCGGCATGGTTGGTACTAGCGCTGTGGCCGGCATGGGCTTACTGCGCCGAGAATGCCCCGGCGGGTGAGGGTTCATGGCTCACACTGGGCTTCTATATTGTCAACTTCGCGATTTTTATTTTCATCCTGGTGCGCTACGCCGGTCCCATAACGGTCGGCTTTTTCAAAAACCGGGCCGCTCGTATTCGCGAGAATCTCGAACGCGCCAGGACCAATTTCGAGGAAGCGCGACAATTGGCCGAGCGTGCCGCCGAACGCAACGCCAAAGTCGGGGCCGAAAAGGCGCAAATTGCCTCCGACCTCGAGCATGAAACCATCTACCAGATTGGACGCGCCTACGACGCCGCACGCGAAGCCGTCGCACGTATCAAGCGCGAGGCCGACGTCACCGCGACGACGCTCAGAGAGGGCGCGCAGCGGCGTTTGCGCCAGACCATGGTGCATGCGGCGGGCCGTATCGCCCGCCGGTTGGTGATCGGCGATTTCGTGCCCGCCGACCAGCAACGGCTGCTGGACGGCTTTATGGACACACTGCGCTATCAGGCACGGCCATGACAAGCTCGAAAGTCGCCAAACGGTACGCGCGTGCGATGCTCGGCCTCAGTAACGACCGCACCCGGCTGGAGAAATGGGGCGCCGAGCTGGAACAACTCGCGCGCATTATTGATGCGCCCGAAGTGGCCCGGCTGGTCGAATCGCCCGAAGTCACCCGTGAGGTGCGCCTGCGCGCCGTGGCAAAGATCGCGGAGCGGATGGACTTGAGCTTCCCGATGCGGTCTTTCGCGGTGGTAATGGCGCGGCACGGCCGCATAGCCGATATTTCCGCGATCGCGACCTCCTACCAGCGCCAGCTCGACGACCTGCTCGGGCGCGCGCGGGCCACTTTGACGTTCGCCTTTGAGCCCTCGTCCAAAGAAGTCGAGCGGGTGGTGGCGGCGCTCGCGGCTATTTCCCACAAGACCATCATCGCGGACACTGAGATTGATAGTACGCTGCTCGGCGGCGTAGTGGCTGAACTTGAAGGTAAAATCTACGACGGGAGCCTGGCGACGCGGCTCGCCGACGCCGAACATCGGCTGAGCGAGTAAAGGCGCGCACGAAGACTTCAATGGCGGAAATCAGACCATCTGAAATCAGCGAAATTCTGCGCAACGAAATCAAGGGTTTCGAAGGCACCATCGCGATTCGCGAGACCGGACGGGTGCTGTCGTGCGGCGACGGCATCGCGCGTATCTATGGCCTGCAGAACGCGGCGGCCGGCGAGTTGCTCGAATTCCCGCATCAAATCTATGGCTTGGTGTTGAACCTCGAAGAGGACAATGTCGGCGCCGCCTTGTTTGGCGATCCCCAGGCAATCAAGGAAGGTGACGAGGTCAAGCGCACTGGCCGGATTGCCGAAGTGCCGGTGGGCGATGCCCTGCTCGGACGCGTGGTCAACGCGCTCGGACAGCCGATCGACGGCCACGGACCGATCAAGTCGGCGGGATCGCGCCGGATCGAGATCAAGGCTCCCGGCATCATCAAGCGCCAGCCGGTCAAAGAACCGCTGCAAACCGGGATCAAAGCTATAGACTCGATGCTGCAGATTGGGCGCGGGCAGCGCGAATTGATTATTGGCGATCGCCAAACCGGTAAAACCGCGCTCGCGATTGACGCCATCATTAATCAGCGCGGGCAAAACGTCCAGTGCATCTACATCGCCATCGGACAGAAGCGCTCGACCGTCGCCCAATGGGTGGAGAAGCTCGAGCGCCACGGCGCGATGGAATACACCACGGTGCTGGCGGCAACCGCGTCCGAAGCGGCCCCCTTGCAATTTATCGCTCCATACGCAGGCTGCAGCATCGGAGAATATTTCCGCGACAGCGGGCGTCACGCGCTGTTGGTCTATGATGATTTGACCAAGCATGCGCAGGCTTATCGTCAACTTTCATTGCTGTTGCGCCGCCCGCCCGGCCGCGAAGCTTACCCTGGCGACGTTTTCTACCTACATTCGCGACTGCTCGAACGCGCGGCCAAGATGAGCGATGAGTTCGGCGCCGGCTCACTCACCGCGCTGCCAATCATCGAGACGCAGGCCGGTGATGTGTCCGCCTACATCCCGACCAACGTGATTTCAATCACTGACGGTCAGATCGTGCTCGACGCCGACCTCTTCTATTCCGGTATCCGGCCGGCGGTGAACGTCGGCCTGTCAGTTTCGCGGGTGGGCTTCTCGGCCGCGATCAAGGCGATGAAGCAGGTGGGCGGCACGCTTAAGCTCGATCTCGCGCAATATCGCGAGATGGCGGCCTTTGCGCAGTTCGGCTCCGAACTCGATCCAGCCAGCCAGCGCCTGCTCCATCGCGGCGAGCGGCTGACCGAGATGCTCAAGCAGGCGCAATACGATCCGTTGACGATCGATAAGGAAGTGTTGATCATTTTTGCCGCCAACGAAGGTTATTTTGACAAACTCGAAGTAGCGCAAGTGAAACCCTTCGAGCATGAGCTTTACGTCTCCTTTGACGCGCGTCATCGCGATCTGCTTGACGAGATCCGTACGAAACGTGAAATCAGCGACGACTTGCGCAAGCGTTTGATCGCGGCCCTGGACCAGTTCACCCAATCCTTCCAGGCGCAAAGCGGAGCGCGGTCGGCGGCGGCCTGAGCGCGCGCGATAACCCTTCTCCACCGCGGTTGAAGCATGGCGACGCTCAAGACCATCCGCCGGCGCATCGCATCGGTGCGCTCGACTCAGCAAATCACCCGTGCCATGAAATTAGTCGCGGCGTCGCGCTTGCGCCGGGCCCAGGAGGCTTTGATCAACGCACGGCCCTATCATGAGGCATTGCGGCGGGTGGCCGACTCGATACTCGCCTCGGAGCAGGCGCAGGCGGCGGCAAAGCCGGCTGAAAACGCGGCACCGACCGCATTGATGGTGACGGTGGCCTCCGATCGTGGCCTATGCGGCGGCTATAATAGCAATTTGGTGCGCGCGGCTGAGCAACAGGCGCACCGTCTGCGTGCGGGCGGCCTCGAAGTGAAGTTCTTCGCCGTCGGGCGCAAATCCCTTGATGCTCTGCGCCACTACGGCGCCGCTATCGGCGGCGAACGCATCAATAATTTGCCCCGCCTGGCGACAGTTGCGCTCGCGCGTGAGATTGCGGGCAAAATATTGGCGGATTATAGAACGGGTGCGCTCAGCGAAGCGGGAGTGATTTACAGCGCCTTCCACTCGGCCTTGTCGCAGCGTCCGACTTACGAGCGGCTGCTGCCGATCGAACCCGCCAGCGGTGAAGCTGAGGGTGCGACAACCGAGTACCTGATCGAGCCAAGTGCGGCCGAACTGGTACCGGCCGTATTGCGTAGTTATGTTGAGGCGGCAATTTTTCACGCACTGCTCGAAGCGGAAGCGAGCGAACATGGCGCGCGGATGACGGCGATGGACAGTGCGACCAACAATGCGACCGAAATGATCGCGCGCCTGACGCTCGAGATGAATCGCGCGCGCCAAGCGACTATCACCAGGGAATTGATGGATATCGTGGGCGGTGCCGAAGCTCTGCGCGGCTAGTACGAAGGCGGAGCCGGCCGGATAACACCAAACATTATGAGTGAACAAGCAAGCGGCCAAATCAGCCAGATACTTGGCAACGTTATTGACGTTGAGTTTTCCAACGGTTCTCTACCTCCAATCCTGAGTGCATTGCGCGTGACTAATCCGGCACTCGGCGATGAGCCTGGCAACCTGGTACTGGAAGTCGCGCAGCATCTGGGTGAAAACACCGTGCGCTGCATCGCGATGGATGCGACCGAGGGCTTGGTGCGTGGCATGAACGTCGCCGATACCGGCGCGCCAATCTCCGTGCCGGTCGGCGAATCCACCCTGGGCCGCCTGATGAACGTGACGGGACAGCCGGTCGACGAGGCCGGCCCGCTCAATTCCAGGCATATGATGCCGATCCATCGCGACGCCCCCGCCTTCGACGAGCAGGCGACCGAGGTCGAGATCCTCGAAACCGGCATCAAGGTGATCGATCTCATCTGCCCGTATGCGCGCGGCGGCAAGATCGGGCTGTTCGGCGGTGCCGGCGTGGGCAAGACCGTCACCATCATGGAGCTAATCAACAACGTCGCCAAGGAGCACGGCGGCGTGTCAGTCTTCGCGGGCGTGGGTGAGCGCTCGCGCGAGGGCAACGACCTCTATCGTGAACTCAAGGAATCGGGCGTGCTTTCGAAGACCGCTTTGGTCTATGGCCAGATGAACGAGCCGCCGGGCGCGCGCGCCCGCGTGGCGCTGACCGGCGTCACCGTGGCCGAATACTTCCGCGACGAAGAGGGGCGCGACGTGCTGTTTTTCGTCGATAACATCTTCCGCTTCGTGCAAGCCAACTCGGAGGTCTCCGCACTGCTCGGCCGCATGCCGAGCGCGGTCGGCTATCAGCCCACCCTCGGCACCGACTTGGGCGAACTGGAGGAGCGCATCACCACCACTAAAAAGGGCGCGATCACCTCGGTGCAGGCGATCTTCGTGCCGGCCGACGATTACACCGACCCGGCGCCGGCGACGACGTTTACTCATCTCGACGCGACCACCGCTCTTGACCGCAAAATTTTCGAAAAGGGAATTTTCCCGGCGGTCGACCCGTTGGCCTCGACCTCGCGCATCCTCGATCCGGAAGTCGTCGGTCAGGAACATTACGACGTCGCGCGCCGGGTGCAGCAG
>JBOHWM010000123.1:0-6613 GCA_050736555.1 Binataceae bacterium (SeqCode) | reverse complement strand
GCCTGAATCGTCACTGTTCGTCTGGTTGCCTGACGGCAGTTCGCCGGCGCGGCATCGTGTGGAAGCCAGTGTTCGGCCGGAACTGATGAAAATCACTGGAAATCACATTATTATCCGCAATATCATTTTTCGCTATGCGAGCAACGTCGCGCAGCATGCCGCGGTCGATCTGCTCGGCGAGCACAACCTGATAGAAAACTGCGTGGTGGAGTACACCGCCGGAGTAGGCGTCCATTTAGGTGGCCGAAACAACCTAGCACGCGGGCTCGTGAGCGAGTTCAACGGTCAAATGGGAATGGGCGTGAACGGCGACGACAATCAGCTCCAGGATTGTGTACTGCTCCACAACAACACCCTGAGCTATCCCCGGCGATGGGAGGCAGGCGGCCTCAAGGCGGTGGGCACTCGAAACCTTCGCATTTCGAGATGCGCGGCGATTGAAAACAATGGCTATGGGTTGTGGTTCGACATCGACAATCGCAACGGAGTCATTGAAAACTCCTATGCTGAGGGCAACGCGGAAAGCGGCATCATGGTCGAGATCAGTCAAGGCACCATGGTTCGGGAAAACATCGCGGTCCGCAATGGATTTCGGGCTAAGAAGGGATGGGATAATGCCGGTATACTCATTGCCGAATCAATGAATACCATCGTGGAAGACAATATTTGCACTGACAATCGCAGCGGGATAGCGGTGCGTCAGCAACGCGTTCGCACGCTGCCAGCCAATCCGGAGCTCGGCATTGATAAGCCCATTAGCTTTTATTCCTACGGGCTGGTGCTTCGCGACAACATCGCCGCCTTCAACAGAAAATGGCAATTCGCGCTATTCGCCGACAATGCATTTTTTGCTGGCAGGTATTACTGGTTGGTCCATCGGTTGCTCGGGAAGGATGGCCATTCGACGAGCGCCGGGGACATGAAACTGCTCGATCCATCGCATTGGCACTGGCGGCTTGGCCATAATGTCTATTATGCCTCGTCAGGTAGCGGGCTGATTCTCTGGGGCGCACCGTGGTTGCCCGGGCACAAAACCTACAGCTCGCTGGCCACGTTCCAGCGCGACCAGCGTCTCGACGAGCACTCGATTGTCGCGGATCCTCAATTCATCGACCGGGAGCACGGCAATTTCAGCCTAAGTGATACGAGCCCAGTACTCGCCGTAATCGGCTTTGAGAAAGCGGGTCAGAACCGATTACCTACGACGGTCGAAGCTTTTGGGCGCCGTTCGGCGGTCTGTGAAGGCGTGATGGGCGGCTGTTAAAGGAAGGAGGCGTAGAGCTGGATAGGTGGCTCTTGAGCGCAGCGAAAGATCCCGGATTCCCGTTCCTTTAGGGAGGTCTCCGGGATTTTTCACTTATCCACACGCTAGCGGCAGACTCGGGCCAGCATTGGCGCAGCCCTAGGCGCAGTGACTAGATGAGTCCACGAGTTGCGTTCAAGAACGCCAAACGAAGCTTTGCTCAGGATTTCTCTAAGCGCTACTCAGTTGTTCCTTTGAGAGGATACAGGCGGTCGTCGGCAAAGCGCTTTAGTTTGCTGGCTCCGTTCGTTTGCATAGCCGACGGATGGTGATTCGTAGCCACAGATGCCTTGAGTGGTGTCCGAACTATGAAATGACGCCGCTCGCCACGTTCCAATACACCTTCCTGCAGCATGTCTCCAATCAGCTTGCTGACCATTGGACGCGAACTTCCGATCATCTCGGCGAGGTCTTCGTGGCTTAGTTCTGGTACCAGGAGAATCCCCCGCTTTTCATTGATGCCGAAGCGTGCGCCCAAACTGTCTATGACCATTCCGAGTCTCTTTCTGAAAGAAGATCCGACGAAGGTTATGTACCGTTCGAAGGCGGTTGACCAGGCGGTATTAAGACCCTCCAGTAAGCGGGCTGCCATTGGGGCATCGAGGTTACCCAGAATTTGCAGCAAATGATCGAAGCTGAACAGTCCCACCGTGCATTTAGTTGCCGCGTGAGCTTCGAGAAGATGATGGCGGCCTGTGGTCGCGAAGCTCAGCATGTCTCCGGCTCTGTTCAAATCGACCAGCGTTCTGGCTCCGTCGTCCTGTGGCAGGTAAAGTTTGGCAAATCCCTTGACCAGCCAGAAGACCAGATCGGCCGCTGACCCACGCGTGAAGATGATCGCCCCCTTCTCATAGGTCACGGGCATGAGACGGTCTTCCACCCTTCTTGCCAGCTCGATCGGCAGGTTCTGCGCGCTTAGAATCTCCTCAAGGCGGACGCGAAATTCAGGATATTCGGGTTGCATTCTTTTTCCCCCTTGATAGGCCATCACCTCCCCTCGCCCCCTGATCCGCCTTGATGGTCCAGATGATTTCAGACTCAGATCGTCCGGGTGGCGGACGAAGCGGTGGAGATCTGGGTCCGCGGACGGCAGGAAACCGGCATCCGCGAGATTGCGAGGGCGCTTGAGGTTGCGCAACACAGCGCGACGCTAATTGCGGAGCGAACGGTTGCCACGCCACGAAGGGCGATGGACCAAGGTCGATTTGGGTGAGAAACATCTCTTAAAGGAGGAGGATCGATCCGTATCAAAGGATGAGCGATCTACCTTAGAACCCGCACGCCACATTGAGGTCAAGCGTCCGCCCATTTCCAATTAAGAAACGTCTTCAGTCTGGAAGGATCCCGACGCACGTTCCCAGTTTGTTGACGACGTACGCTGACTTAAACAGAACAACAGCCTAACAAGATGAAAAAAGACCGGCAAGGGTAAGAATAGATAAAAACTAACCAGGATGTACAAATCTTTGATAATGGTGAACACACGTTACAAACGTTGGCCACCGTTATGATGCAGCTTCAGGTCACCAGTGTGTTTGAGGTGATGTATGAAGCGTACCGACGCATGAATCGCCGTAAATGAAGACGCTTGTACATCAGTGATTGCAAAACGCGAGACTGACTCGTTAGCGCGCCGCGACCGGCCACAACACCGTTTTGCATAGCCACCTGCGGTCGACCATGGCCTGCTCGTCACCGAATCAACTGCCATTGGTCCATCACGCAAATGCGAAAAGACCGAAAGTCCTCAGATTTGCTTGGTGATCCCAGCGGGAGTCGAACCCGCGTTCCCGACGTGAGAGGCCGGTGTCCTAACCACTAGACGATGGGACCGGACAAAGGCCGCCATCCCCAAGGGCTGGCGAGTTGGCTGAGGAGGGAGGACTCGAACCTCCAATCGCCTGATCCAGAGTCAGGTGGCTTGCCAATTAGCCGACTCCTCAGCGCAGGTCAAAACTATAACCACACATGCGCACTCTTCCAAGGGGTGTATCGGGGCGATCAGTCGCTGATTCACCGAGCGGTCGTCCGCAAGGTCTCGGCGTGATGGTTGACGAGTTCGTCACAGCGCTGAAGTAGAGCACTATCCTGGCAGTATTGTTCGATCATGTAGCTCAGTTCGCCCAGATCGTGCACCAGCAGTCGCAAACAGCGCTCGTATTCGTCGCGTTCTTGAAGGCCTTTCAAAAGATCCGCTACCAAGTCTTCGAGTTCGGTCTCTTCGACTTCCACCGCGACCCCGAGTGCGTGCTGGATATCAAAGGCGGAGTCGGCCTGCTTGCGGCAGCGTTCGAGGCTGCCACGGAGAAGCTGAAAGCTTGAAGCGTCGAACGTTATAGGACTCACCTTATCGATAGCATCCTGCAATTCAAGCACAGTCGACACCAGGTAGAGCGCGCCGACATGGCGGGCTTCGTCGCGAGCCATGCTAAACCAGAACTCATGCAGTATCGGATCCGAGCTGAAGATCTGAGCGAAACGCGCATACAGAGCCATGCTCTCTTTCTCGAGCGCGATTGTGGTTTCCAGAACTTCGCGGGTGGTTGGCACGGGATCGAATGATACTCTGGCGAATCCGGCGGCGTAAAGGAAACCGCGCGCTGCCGAGGAGCGGCGCGCCGCATGACCAGCGCCGCCGCTCCCTGGTTTTTAATGGGCCAATTCGGTTGCCCGCGTCTCGCGAATCACCGTCACTCGAATTTGACCTGGATAGGTCATGTCGGTCTCGATTTTCCGTGCGACATCGCGCGCCAGCATCGTCGCATCCTCGTCGGAGACCTGGTTGGGTTCAACGATAACGCGCATTTCGCGACCGGCCTGCACGGCGAAGCACTTATCGACGCCTTTGAACGAGCGCGCGATAGTCTCAAGGTCCTCCAGTCGTTTGACGTAGCTTTCCAGCACCTCACGGCGTGCGCCCGGACGGGCCCCGGAGAGCGCGTCGGCAGCGTCGACCAGAGGCGCCAGGATGGTTTCCGCTTTCACCTCTTCGTGATGAGCTGCGATTGCGTTGACAATTTTGGCCGACTCGCCGTATTTGCGCGCGAGTTCCGCGCCGATCAGAGCGTGCGAGCCTTCGACTTCGTGAGTCAGCGCCTTGCCGATGTCATGGAGCAAAGCGGCGCGGCGCGCCTGTTTTTCGTTCAAGCCCAGCTCAGCCGCCATCGCGCCGCATATGAACGCGGCTTCGATCGAATGCATCAGCACGTTTTGCGCATAGCTGTAGCGGTACTTGAGCATCCCCAAAAGCTTGCTCAACTCTGGATGAACGCCATGGACACCAACTTCGATGAGCGCGCGCTGGCCGGCTTCTTTGATTGATTCCTCGACCTCCTGTTCGGCCTTGCGGACCACTTCCTCGATGCGGCCCGGATGAATCCGACCGTCCGATATCAATCGTTCCAGGGCGACCCGCGCGATTTCGCGCCGAATCGGATTATGGCATGAGATGACGACTGCCTCGGGCGTGTCGTCAATAATGATATCGACGCCAGTAGCGGCCTCAATTGCGCGAATATTGCGACCCTCGCGGCCGATAATGCGGCCCTTCATTTCATCCGACGGCAAGGCCAGCACGGAAACGGTGCGTTCGGCCACGAATTCACCAGCCAGGCGTTCGATCGCGATTGAGACAATGCGCTTGGCGCGGCGGTCCGCCTCCTCACGCGCTTCTTCCTCGACTATACGTATATGGCGGGCGGCCTCGTTGCGGGCCTGCCCAACCATCTCGTCGATCAGATTACGCTTGGCTTCTTCACGGGTGAGGCCTGCCACAGCCTCCAGATGGGTGCGCGCTTCTTCGATCAAACTTTGCTGCTCGGCCTCCTTGTCCGACAGTAATTTCTCGCGGGTGCGCATACTCTGATCACGCCGGTTGATTTCGCTTTCACGACGCTCGAAGGTTTCCAGGCGCTTATCAAAGCTTTCCTCACGCGCCTGCAGTTTGGCTTCGAGGGCGGCCAATTCACGCCGCCCGTCGCGTTGTTCACGTTCGAGGTCGGCGCGAGCGCCGACCATGAGGTCCTTGGCTTTGAGTTCCGCCTCCTTGAGCAGAAGGTCAGCGCGATTTCTGGCATCCTCGATGAGCCGTTTAGCTTCACCAGCGGCGGCCTCGGATGCGGCGGCTTGCCTGCGCCGGCGCATCATGTCGAAGACCAACAGGGTCGCGCCAGTTATGACAATTCCCAGGACAAACGCCACGATTATCCACACCTGGGTATCCCTCCTTGGTCCGGTCTTGACGCGTTGGGCCGTGGCGCGTGGCCACTTGCGTAGACGGCGGACTCCGTGATGATTAAGCCGAGGCGCTGATCGTGCGCGGCCTCGGGCAACTGGTCGAGCACCTGAAATGAATAGGCTAGACCAGCCGTAACTACCTGCGGTGCGGCATTGGCCAACAATCGGTCGTAATGGCCGCCGCCGCGGCCGAGGCGCTGTCCCACCCGCGTGAACGCCACGCCGGGGACACAGATAAATGCCCGCCCGAGCTTGTCAAGCGGCATTAACTCTGCCCCCGCGGGCTCAAGCACGCCGAACGCGCCTGGCCTCAGTTCCGCCGGGTCACTGACACGGACCAGGGATAGATTTGAATTCCCCGAAACGAGCTTGGGAAAGCATACCACGCGGCCGCCGCCCAGCGCATCGGCAAAAATGCGCTCCGTATGGACCTCATTGTGAGCGGAACAGTAGAGAACAACGCAGTCGCACTCGCGATAACATGGCAGTGCGAGCACGCTCGACTGGATTGATGCCGAAAGCGCCGCCGCCCGCTCGCGATTCAAGGCACGACGGGCTTCCCCGACAATTTGTCTGACATATTTCTTTGCTTCCGCCACGTCCTCAGTGACGGTGGCGGGATGCGGGGTCTAAATCGGCGATTCTCGCATGCTTTAGCTTTTCGAGCGTATCCGCGATACGAACCGTTGGCTCCAGCTAAAATCGCGGAGGTCCGTGGTTTTTAAAACCAATTATCTTGGCAGTCGATAAATCCGCACGGGCCACTCGTCCACTTGCGCCACCGGCGCTTTTCCGCCGGCCCCCACTAATCCTCGCTACCTTGTGACCTCGTAAATCGTTCGTGCATGTTCCCGCCCGCCTCATTCATCATCAATGGCGTCCGACAACCGCCGGTTGAGCGCGGCGAGATGCTCCAGCATCCGCTGATGGTCGCGGCGTAGGCGTTCCAGCTCATCGGCGAAATTCAAGGCGGCGAGAATCGCCAAATTAACCGAGTTGACGCTTTGGCTGTTAGCGCGAATATGTTTAATTTTCTCGTCAACGGCGGCCGCCAAGGCTCGAGCCCAGTCGTGG
>JBOHWM010000122.1:0-4487 GCA_050736555.1 Binataceae bacterium (SeqCode) | reverse complement strand
CCACAATTCAAGGCATAGGAATCACCTAGCATGTCAAGGAACAGCGCTGTGCCGCTAGTTCTTACGCCGAAGTCATTGTTTTTTATAACAATTTCGCCAAAGAAATCCTTCTGCGCATTCTTCAGAGCTGACCTGATCAGAGCGTTCAATGCACTGTCTTGGGTCTTACTCAAAGTAATCGCGACGGGCGCTATTGGCACCGGGGCGCCCCTCTCGGCGGCTGGATTCGCGGCACTCTCGCTGTGGGAATCAGATTCAGAATTTATGGGAGCAGTTGGAAGCGAAGCGACATACAGACCGCCGACGACGGCGATGATACACAGAGTACCGATGACCACGAGACTTGCGATCTTGTCGCCTCGAGTTCTGGCGGTCCTTCGTACCGGCTGGGAAGCCTGGGCCATCCATCGTGTTCCGCATTTCGGGCAATAAGCGGCATCTTCTTCCAACTCACGCCCGCATCGTTTGCAGATATTCATTTGGGTTCCCCCTCCGGAGCGTCACAGTGAGAATCTCACCACCTTACCTTTGGCTATTGCTTACACGGCTGACTCGCAAAAACTTTCAGCTCCAAGTCACGCGTCATCTGAACACATAAAAACGGCGGCTCCACTTGGAACCGCCGTTTTTGATTGGAGCGTGGTTCGCTCTTGATGGTGTATTATCGCGCTTGATGGCTCACCTGAGGTGCTCGTATGATCCGCGCCCTTTTTCGCAGGTTCGCTCCCGCATCGCGTATTATCGCAGCGTCTGGCTAACTCGCTTTAGTTGTTTTGATTCGTAATCCACTTCAAAATGAATTAATCGTTCTGCTTCCAAACAGCAAGGCCGTGGCCCGCCGGAACTCGTCCGGCGGGCCATATCGCTAATCGCGGAAGGTCAGTTGGCGCTGGAGCGCAACACCGTTCCCGGCAAGGCGCCACTATGCTTACCATGCTCGTAGAGCAAGGCGCCGTTGACAACCGTGTATTCGATTCCCTCGGCCGGCATCACCAGCCGGCGTCCGCCGCCGGGCAAGTCGTGCCGCATCTTGGCGCGTTTGGCCGAATTGACTGTGTTGTAATCGAAGACCGTGATGTCAGCCTTCCATCCGGTTTTCAGACGCCCGCGCTGCCTAATACCGAAGAAATCGGCGGGTTCCGAAGTGATGCGCTTGACCGCGTGTTCCAGTGTCATGACCTCGCGCTGGCGTACCCAATTGCCCAGCAGATAGGTCGCATAGCCAGCGTCGCACAGCATATCCACATGCGCGCCGCCGTCCGACAAACCGATCATGGTGCGTGGGTCGTTGATTAGTTTCGCGATACCTTCCTCGTGATACTGCGCCATCGTGTACTGGATATTGAGGTCGTCCTCGAGGGCGAGGTCGAGGAAAGTGTCGAGCGGATCGGCGCGGCGTTCCTCGGCCACTTCGCCGACGGTCTTGCGCTCGTAGGGTTTAAGCGCGGGATTGGTCACTTCGAGAATCTCGACCCGATGCCATTTGCCGGTGAACAGATGGGGCTTGGTCAGCTCCTTGCGAAAAGCGTCACGGAACGCCGGGTCGGCATAGATGCGCTTTTGTTCCTCGGCCGACTTGTTGAACACGTGATTCCACGTCTCCATGTCGGCGAAGGTAAACGGGTTACGCAAATCGAGCTGCGCGACGAACGGCTTGCACAACACCTGCGGCACGCCGCCGCGTTTGATCAGCGGCTCGAGGTGGTCGAGCGTTTCGTTGGCGCGCTCGGGATTTTTCGGTGTCGTCGTCATCGCGAGCCAGGTAACGTTGCGGCCGCTCTCGGTCAGCAACATATCGAGCAGTTCATATTCGCTTTCGGAAACGCGCCCGATCTTGCGCGTCAGCGCGACTTCGATCGCGCCTTTGCGATGTTGCTTGAGCACGTTGGCGTAGCTCTTGAGCTCGTCCTTACTTGCCATCCGGCATCCCAGCGGCGTGCCTTGGAAACCGATATGCTGCGGCAGCGTGGTGGTGGAAAAGCCCATCGCTCCGGCCGCCATCGCCTCACTGAGCAAGGCCGCGATTTTTTGGGTCTCCTCGGCGCTGGCCGCACGCTCCATTGATTCTTTGCCCAGCACGTAGGTACGGAACGGGGTCAACGGCGCAAGAAAGCCGAGATTGATCGCGGTCCCGCGCCGGTCAGCCGCGTCAAGAAATTCGGGAAACGTGACCCAGTCCCAAGTCACGCCCTTATTGAGTGAATCAAACGGGATCGCTTCGACGTTGGTCAGGTCCCAGGCCGCGATTTCGCGATCATTGGGTTTGCACGGTGCGATACCGACGCCGCAATTGCCCATCACCACGGACGTCACGCCGTGCCATGAGGTACAACTAATCAGAGGATCCCAGCAGATCTGGGCGTCGTAATGGGTATGCGGATCGACGAAACCGGGTGAAACGATGAGATCGGACGCGTCGATCACCCGCTTCGCTCCTTCGCTGATTTTGCCGATCTCAGCGATAGTGTCGCCGGCCACAGCGATATCCGCTCGGATGCGTGGCGTGCCGGTGCCGTCCACCAAGGTGCCATTTTTAATCAATAGGTCGTAAGCCATTTTTATGTTCTTCCTTTGGAATCAGTCTTCCGCTCGAGACCATGCGCCGCAGGCCTGCTCCGGTTCGGCGTCGGTTTCAGTTAAGTCGGTTTCAGTTAAGGTCGATGTGATAAAGGCGCGCCGCGTTGTCGCAAACGATTTTGCGCGTCACCGCCTCGGGTATACCGGCGAAGTCCTTTTCGATCACTTTGAGCGAGTTGGGCCAGGTAGAGTCGGTATGGGGAAAATCGGAGGCCCACATGAAGTTGTTCTCGCCGAAGAAGTTGAAAAGCATCGGCCCGACCGGATCGTCCTGGAAGGTCGCCCATACGTTGCGCCGCACATACTCGCTCGGCTTCATTTCGAGCGGTTCCGCCATCAGCGCGCCGAACTTCTCGAAGGCGTGATCGAGGCGGTACATGTAATGCGCAATCCAGCCGCTATCGTTTTCGGCCGAGACGATGCGCAGTTTGGGAAAGCGCATCAGCACGCCGCCGAAAATGATGTCGGTCAGGGAGCGCTGCACCTCGTGGATGAGATTCATGTAGCCACGCACGAACGAAGGCTCTCGCTCGCGTACTTTTTCGCGCTCTTGCTTGGATTTCGGTGGCTTCTTGCCGGTCACGACATGGAGTGAAAGCGGCATCTCCAGCTCTTGCGCGGCCTGCCAGAAGGGGTCGTAAAGGCGGCTGGTGTAGGGACGTTCGCGTGGCGGCGCACCGCAGATCATCGCGCCCTTCAGACCAATCTTGGCGGCGCGCTCAAGTTCCGTCACGCCGGCCTCGATATCTTCGAGCGATACCAGCGCAATCGCGTGAAAGCGCTTGTGATCATGCGAGCTGAATTCGGCCACCCAATCGTTGTAGGCCTTGAAGCAGGCCACCTGCAGGTCGGTATCGTCCAGTCCGAACAGCGGCATGCCCAAGGTCGTATACAGCACTTCAGCCTGTACACCATCGATATCCTGGTCCTTGATTCGTTCGCTTGGGTCCCATCCACTTGGCCGCGCCGCCCCGTAACCCTCGTCTTTGCTGGCGCGTCGCATGAATTCCTTTAGTTCCTCGCCACTGCGGCCGGCAGCGAAGCCGCCCGCCACCGGAAACGGCTGGATACCGGGGGCGACGAAAAGGAACGTGCCCTTGCTTTCGCTCTTAACCACGCGCGGAGCGCGGTCGCGGAATTTTTCGTCAAGCCGTTCGACCCAGAGGTCGGCGGGTTCCATCATATGCGAGTCGGCCGAGATCACACGCTTCGGCACCATCATAGTCCCTCCTATTTTTTAGTGAAGGCTGCCTAATGTCGATTATAACTCTTATCGCAATTCACGTCGTTAAGGGAAAGCCCGGCGGGGCTTACACCCGGGGCGATGATAATGATCGACCCGATGCGCATCCGAACCGGCTGCGCCGGCGGCGGTTGGAATGAGCGCGATCGCGTTTCGCTCCAATCAGCGGAGGCGTATATAAAATCGCAACGTCATGGCCGCATCCAGGGCGGCAAGGAGAAGCACGATGAAGATCTACAATAGCTCGGCGGCGCCAAATCCGCGCCGCGTACGGGTGTTTTTGGCGGAAAAAGGCCTGCAGGTGCCTTACGAAGAGGTCGACCTGGCCAAAGCCGCCAACCGCACGCCCGAGTTCCGCAAGAAAAATCCGTTGGCGGGCGTCCCGGTGCTGGAACTCGACGACGGCACCTGTATCGCGGAAAGCGTGGCGATTTGCCGCTATTTCGAGGAACTTCATCCGCAGCCGCCGCTCTTTGGCATCGGGGCCAAGGAACGCGCGCTAGTCGATATGTGGAATCGGCGTATGGAATTCGCTCTATTGCAACCCATCGCCGACACCTTTCGCCAAAAGCATGAATTCTTCAAAGGACGCATTCGCCAGGTGCCCGAATACGCCGATACACAGCGCCTCAACGCCGAAGACAATCTCAATTGGCTTGACCAGGAA
>JBOHWM010000121.1:0-6608 GCA_050736555.1 Binataceae bacterium (SeqCode) | reverse complement strand
ATTGATGTATTTCTGCAGCAGGCTCAATTCGATTCCACCCAGCGCGTGAATATCGTCGCGTCCCGCCTGTCGCATCAAATCGGCAGTGCGCTGGACCACCCGCTGAATACCGCTCTCGCCCACGAACATGTGAAATGCCTCTTCGGTCAACATGAACCGCGTGGTGCGGGAGAGCGGATCGAAGCCGCTTTCAGCCAACGATTCGAGCTGATACTTGCCGTCGCGATCGGCGAACATCGCGAAACAAAAAAGGTCAAGCCAATCACGAATCGGCGCGTTGAAAGCGTTGAGCAGGCGCGGATGGTCCCGATGGCCGCTGCGGCGTGTGAGCAACTCATCGGCTTCTTCCCGCCCGTCGCGTCCGAAAAAACCATGCAGCAGGTAAACCATCGCCCACAGATGGCGCGCCTCTTCCACGTTTATCTGGAAGAGGTTGCGCAGGTCGTAAAGTGATGGTGCGGTTTGCCCAAGATGGCGCTGCTGTTCGACCGAAGCTGGCTCAGTATCACCCTGAGTCACGATGATGCGGCGCAATTCCTTGCGAAACTCGCCCGGCACCTGCTGCCACGGTTCAAGCTCCGCATGGTCGCCGAAACCGATTTTGCGCGGCCGCGGCGGTGCCAAAAATATTCCCCATCGATACTCCGGCATCCGCACGTACGCGTAATTGGCCCAGCCCTCGGCCGAAACGCTAATCGCCGTACGCAGATACACCCGCGAAGTATCAAACCCTACCGGACCAACTTCGCTCCACCATTGGAGAAACCGCGGATGCCACAGGCTGAGCGCGCGCGTGAGTTGTGGATCATGATCGAGACCAACGTTGTTGGGTATTTCAGCGCTCATGTTCGCTTCCAATCAAATTGCGGAGTTTCGGGACGGCCATAAAGCCGCAACGCGCCGCGCTCGCCCACCGCGTTGGGCCGTTGAAAGACCCAGTTTTGCCAGGCCGACAGCCGTCCAAAGATCTTCGTCTCCATGGTTTCCGGTCCGGCGAAGCGAAGACTCGCCTCCATCGCGGTGAGCCCATCGGGAGAGAGCGACAGCCGCTCGTCGGTGGCGAGCCTGACCTCGTCTTCCCAATCCAACTCGTCGGGCGCCGCCGTTACCAGACCGGCCGCGAGCGCCGCTTCGGCGTTATATTTCTCGTCGCGCAAGCGGCGCGCATGCTCCGGATCGTGCAAGAAACGCATTGCCAAACGGCTTAGACCGTTTGACATCGGAAAGGCACCCTGGTTGAGCAAGCTGGTCGCGACGCGCGCCTCGTCCACCGCTTTCATATAGACGCGATCGGCGGCCAGCGTCAGTTCCAGCAGAAAGCCGCCGAAACAGGAGCCTTCGTCCACCAAGGCAAAAAAACTCTTGGCCGTGAGATCGAGTCGCTTCAGCACGCGCCTGATTAACAACATGGTTTCTTTTACGAACCAGTCGCCGCGCCGCTCATTCAATTGTCGATCCAGCGCCAGCACTCGATCAAGGTCGCCCCGTGATTTGATCAGAACCAAGCCGATTTCCGGATAATTGAAACGCAACCGCAACAGCGCGTCGTCGAGTTCGCGAAAGAGCCGCAGCGGATACCAGTCAGCGCCGAGCGCCGACGGCACATCCGGCAGCGCCAGCACCTCCGCAGGTCCATCGATGTGCAATTCGCCTAGTCGCCGAGCATGATCAAGTTTGAGCGTGAGATGGCGATAGCGGATTTCAGTCTCCGATTCGTCCGGCACTAGCGCATCCAGTGTGATACCCACGCGCGTGGCTCGCTCCGGCGAGACCAGTGTTTCAACGCGCCGAGCCACTGCCTCGGCAAAGCCGGACGGAGCTACCACCGTGTCCACCAGTCGCCATTGTTTCGCCCGCTCGCCGCGCACACCTTCGGCCAGCGTCGCAAAAACGTCGGCGATATCGCGGCGCACCTTGCGCTTGTCGACCAACCGAGTAAGTCCGCCCGTACCTGGCAGCACCCCCAAATAAGGTAGTTCGGGCAGGCTCACCGCGGAACGGCGGTCGTCAACCAGGATAATTTCATCGCACGCCAAAGCCAGCTCGTAGCCGCCCCCGCTGGTCACACCGTTGAGTGCGGCCAGATAACGCTGACCGCTGTTGGCGCTGGCGTCCTCTATCGCAAGGCGCGTTTCGTTGGTGTACTTGCAGAAGTTCACCTTAAAGGAGTGACTCGACGACGCCAGCATGAAAATGTTGGCGCCGGCGCAAAATGTGCCCTCCAAGCCACTGCTGAGCGTGACCACACCGACGCCCGGATGCTCAAAGCGCAAACGTGTGACGGCGTCGGCCAATTCGATATCCACGCCCAGGTCATAGGAATTCAACTTGAGCTGATAGCCGGGGAATAGCCCGCCATTTTCATCGACGAGCAGAACGATACGGGCGCGATCGGGCTCGGTTTCGAGCCGCAGATGACGATAGCGCGACGGATGACTTTCGAATCGAATCGGCTCTGTCACACTCGTATCATAGCCGAGTCTACCCCCATCGCGCCATTTTGATGGCTGAACGGGTCTTAAAGATTCGGCACCATCAGCTTGGCGTGGATAGGTGAATTTGCTTTTATCCGATTGATGATCGTTCGCGACGCCCGAATCGAGGACCTACCCGCGATTATCGCTATTTACAACGCAGTGGTTTGCCGGACACAATCCGGCTTCACTTCCGCTAAGAAATCTATGCACAAGCCCATTTGTCATTCTGTAACGTAGTCTGCGAAGTGAAGAATCCCGGGAAAGACTGTTGAAAACTCAGAATAATCCGAGATTCTTCGCTGCGCTCAGAATGACAGAACCATACTTGCGCAGGGGTTCCCTATGGGTGCTCCTCGATGATGGCGAAATAAAAGGATAGTCGGATTTCCAGTCCTTCTACGGTCGTCCCGCCTACAATACGACCGCCGAAATCAGCGTCTATGTCGATGCCAACCATCAGCGACGCGGCTACGGCAATCGGCTTTTGTCCGAAGCTGTGCGTCGTGCCTCGGCCTTCGGGCTGAAGACTCTGCTGGGCTTCATCTTCGGGCATAACGAACCGAGCCTTAAGTTATTTGGAAGCTTCGGCTTTCAGACCTGGGCTCATCTGCCGCGCGTGGCCGAACTCGACGGCGTCGAGCGCGACCTTCTCATCCTGGGCCTGCGCGTCGAGTAGCGTTCGGCGAAATCCGCGGACTATCCCGTGTGCTGGCCGTAGCGCTCGAAATGAACGGTATCGCGATGCGGCTTGAGCGGCTTGGATTGTGGCGGGCTCGAGGCATTTTGATAGCCAAAGGGCAGGATAGTGAAGAGCCCCCATCCGCTGGGGACGCCCAGCAGCTTCAGGATTTTTTCGGCGTCGAAATTACCCACCCAGCAGGTGCCCAACCCGAGCGCCCAACCCGCGTTGGCCATATTCTGTACCGCCTGAGCGCAATCCACATCCGCCCATCGCGCGTTAGCGACATCCTTTAGGACCACCACTGCGGAAGGCGAGTCGGCAATGAAGCGGCCGGTCGAGCATAGCGCACCAAGCTCGCGCAGGCATTCGCGCTGGCGCACCACGATAAATTGCCACGGCTGCAGGTTCCGAGCGCTCATCGCGTTGCGGCCCGCGGCGACAATCTTTTCAAGCTTCTCCATTTCCACCGGACGATCGGCGAAAGTCCGTTGCACCTTGCGGCTCAAAATCGCTTCCAAGGCATCCATCGACATATTTCTCTTTGAACTGCTGTGTGGCGAGCTACTGACGCGCGTCAGCTTCGGCGCGATACGACGAATTCTTCCTGGAGTTTGGCGGCACGATCCTGCGCGGAGGGCAAACGTTGCGTACGCAGGAAAAAGCGCACCAATTCCTCATGGGCGACTTGCCCGGCGGGGCTTGCCACTTCGACCAATTCTTCGATCAAGCTGGGGAATTTTTCACCCGGAATATAGTAATTGGCCCAGCCGAAATTGCAGTAGCGATGAAGGATTTTCGCGATAGTCTTTTCCAGCGTCTCGCGTTTATTCACCGCACGTTCTTCGTTGCGTCCCAACTTCAGGTCCTCCAGCGATTCCCGCGTCGATCAGGTTTTGAGGTTGAGCAGTTATCGCAGACCCCGGCTATCCCCGACAAGCCCCTCAGGCCGATTTCTCCAAAGTCGGAGGCGCTGGCGGCGCCACGGCCGGAGCCTCTTCGACCCAGAGCAGTTTGTGATAATCGAACTGCGCATTTTCGATCACGTTGAATTTGACGATCGCGAAGTAGGGGGACAAATCGAAATCACGCGGAGTTATCAGCGTCGGCGGCACCATCTTGAGCAGCCCAGGCCCAAGGTTCACCCGCGAAAAGCGTCTTAACAGACGCATGCGACCTTGCCCGTCGTTAAACCCCGGTGGAAACGGCTCGAACTGCGGCACAATCGGAAAGCGCACGAGGCAGAAACAGTCCGCGATCAGGCTCGAGCAGATAACGCGGGTCGGATCACCGCTGCCGAATTGCAATGCCTTGCGCCGCAAGCGCGCCGGCACCAGACTGACCGGCAGGAAATAGCGCATCAGGTCCACTATATTCTTCAAATCATACGAATCGCCCACCTGCTCCAGCGCATGCTGGACCACCACGGCCTGATCGGCAGCGGTAAGATTGCACGGATGGCACAGGCGGATGTTGAAGTCGCGATACTTACTGAGTGGCGTCAGCACGACGCCTTCCTCGACCAGCGCCTCGACCACCATGTAGCTGGCTTCTTCGCCATATTCCGCAAGCAGGCGCTCCTTCCATTCAGGACTGTACTTGAGCGCATCATCGCCGACGTAAAGCGCCGAATGTGACCATGAACTCTGGGTCAAATACTTGATACATTCGCTGACCCGTTCATTGCCTTCAACCAGCAGTACGTCGCCCTTGCGGATATGCCGCTTGAGCGAAACCATCTCGTTCGGAAAATTAATCTGATATTGCGCTAATGGCTTGGTCAGCAGCCTTATCACAAAGGCGGTCAGCCGGCGCAGGACAAAACTTACAGGGTTAAGTTGCGCAAGTGTCATGCGATTTCCCGGGCCATCCCCGAGTCCTCAACCTTATGTAGGCCCTCCCCTTCTCAATATAAGTGCTGGCCAACAGTTAAGACAACTCGCGAATCACCTGACGCCGCCGCTCAGGCTCGTCTAGTCCCGGGGCGCGCGTGTTCCCTTAGCCGCGAAAAGCTCCAACGATACCGAAAAATGGCACGTTAACCGTCCGTTGCGCGGGATCAGTGGTCCGCACCGCCAAATTACCGCGCAACTGGCCATCCGGGGTATTGCCGCGCAATTCGAGAGTAATCTTGTACTCTTTGCCGGGTTTGATCGGTTCGACCGCCGCCGCGACGCTCGAGTTCGAACTGGTCACGCCAAGAACCTGGACTGGGTGGGAACCCGAATTAGTCAGCTTGATCATCCTGAGCGCCGTCGCGTGATGAGGTACGATCCCAAATGAAACTTGCGGTGGATTGACGCTCAAGTCACCCGCCACTGTTCCAAACACCAGCACGTCCAACGGTCCGCGGCTGGTGGCGACCTTGACGGTATCGGCAAAGGTGCCGACCGGCATCGACTTGAGCAGCATAACCTTAAGCGTCGCGTCCTGTTTGCCTTCGGCCGGCGCCAGCTCACTCACCGCGATGTTGTGATTCGAATTCGTGATCGGACCGACCTTGAAGTTTGTGTCCTTCATCAGGTCTTTGATCATCACCGTGCGCTGAAGTTCGCTGCCACGCTTGACGATGCCGAAGGAGACTTCTTGCGGAGTCGCGGCGGTCTGCTGCTTGACCTCGCCCTTGAGCGTCATCTTCAGTTGCGCATTCGCCGGATCGTTAGTGAAAACCGTTATGATTCGTTCGACGGAGCCCTTTTCGCCGCGCGTGTCGAAAGTGACGTCGATATCGGACTCCTGTCCAGCCGCCACATGTTCCTTGGTTGGTTTCGCCGCGGTACATCCGCACGAGGTCGTGGTGCCACCAATGATCAAGGTGCCCGTGCCTTCGTTACGAATTTTGAACGTATGTTTGATGGTATTGCCGTTCAGCGTAGTGCCGAAATCGTACGTGGGATTAAGCGCAACCGCCTTGGGCGCCGACTGGCTGGGCGCAACCGGCGCCTGAGGCAGGCCCGCAAGACCGGCGGTTTGAGCGTTCGCTCGCGAAAATCCAAACGCCACCAGCAGCGCAATCAAGGCTGTGGCAACGAGCGAGGCACCGAGGCGCGGCCGAGCCAGTTCGCATCGCAAATCGCGGTTATAGTTCATCGGTTGCGCCGTGGGGAATTGAATCCACTGTCGTGGTAATGCGCGCGATAAATAGGACTGTCTTCCATCCGAGGCAGCGCTACCTTTATGCATTTGTCCAGTCATCACGAGGCTTTCGCTGCCTTCTCAACGGCCCGGCGTTTCGGCTCTTCGTAGCGCGTCAGAAAATCCGTGGAAAATTGGCCTGCGCTGAAATCCGGATCATCGAGGATTTTCAGATGAAGGGGAATATTCGTCTTGATCCCTTCGATTACGTACTCGCGCAAAGCCGCTTTGCCGCGTCTGATCGCGAGTTCCCGGTCCGCCGCATGAACGATCAGTTTCGCGATCAGCGGATCATAATGGACCGGAACCTGGTAACC
>JBOHWM010000120.1:0-1838 GCA_050736555.1 Binataceae bacterium (SeqCode) | reverse complement strand
CTCTTGAAATGGCGCTGGAGATCGAGCACAAGGTCAAAGCCGCCGCGCCGCACTTCGATCAGAAACGGCGCGAACGACCATGGCGCGCGCGCCCGGTCATAAACGATGAGCTGGTCGAGCCACGGATGGCCTTCGAGCAATGGCCGCGATTTCGGTTCAACCGCCCACGCGAGATGCGCATGCGGCCACGCGTGGCGGATACGACCCAGTAATGGTAATGCGCGTACTACATCGCCAATCGCGCCAAGCAGCACGATCAAAACACGTTTAGGAGGCTCCGTGGCGGAGTTGCCGCTGTTATCCGTCATCAACTTGCCAGCTTGATTGACCGCTCGAGGTGAATGATAGCCGCGGCGCCTTGCTGCTTAAAGATGGTCAGGCGCCATGTTTGCCGCCGATGGGCAACTGACTCCGATCTCGTCGAAGGGATATTCCAAGCTGTCAAGTCCAGTCAAAGGCGCCGCGTTGCCACGCATAGACCAATCCGACCGCGAGAATCACGACGAAAATCAGCACTTCGATGAATCCGAACATGCCGAGGAAGCGCAGCTCCGCGGCCCATGGGTAGAGGAATACGATCTCGACGTCGAAAACCAGAAACAACAAGGCGGTGAGATAAAAGCGGACCGAAAAACGGCCCCATGCGGTGCCGCTGGACGGATTGCCGCATTCAAACGCCTCGCCCTTCACGACAGTCTTAGGCGGTCGTGGCCCCAACATGCGACTGGCCATCACCATGCCGCCGACCACGATTCCCGCCACTACGAGGGTGATTGCCACCGGAAACCAGGTCATCAACATCGAGGTCATCATCGGTAATCAGTCCACGCACCAGAATCTTTTTGTCTTGCCAACCGAAGTTCCATTTATCGTTCCATTCGCCTTCGCGCCACCACACCGTCTGCCGCGTAACCACTTACAGCGAAGCATAAACCGCGTCTATCAACGCCCGTGCGCGTGGGTCGATAAGAATATACGGACCCATCTTATTCATCGTGTAGCCGAAGCCAACCCGCGCATCGGGATCGGCAAATCCCAATGAACCGCCGGCCCCCGGATGCCCAAACGCATGCGCATTCGGCCCCATTGGATCGTGCGCTTGCGTCAGCATGAAGCCCGCGCCGAAGCGAGTCGTGATGCGCAGAACCTCGTCGGTACCATGCGACTGTTCAGTATAGGCGCGGCGAATACCATCTGGACTGAGCACGCGCACGTTATCAACTTCACCCCCGCGCGCCAGCGCACCGTAAAGTCGCGCCAGGGCCCGAGCGGTCGTATGGCCGTTGGCGGCCGGGATTTCAGCCCCGCGCCATTCACGCGAGTTGATCGCGCCCAGCTTCATCGCCGTCGGTGGGTTCATGAACGCCTTGCCGGTGACCGATTCCGGATACTTCATCGCGTACTCGAAAATATTCACCTGATCAGGTGGAGGCGGCGGCGAGGCGATCATCTGGCCGCAGCGCGAATCGTCGCGCGCATCCAGTCCGATATGGCAATCGAGCCCGAGCGGCGCGGCGATTTCATCATGAAAATACGTGCCGAGACTTTTCCCCGAAATCCGCCGTACAACCTCGCCCACCAGCCAGCCAAACGTAATCGCATGATAGCCGTGTTTTGTCCCCGGCTCCCACCACGGTTGCTCGGCGGCCAGCACCTCGGTCATGAAATCCCATCGATAGAACGCATCATTGGGCAAAGGCTCGCGAATCGCGGGCAAGCCCGCGCTATGGTTTAGCAGGTCGCGCACCGGAATGGACTCTTTGTCCGCTTGGGCAAATTCCGGCCAGTAACGCGCCACCGGTGCGTCGAGGTCCAACTTGCCTTGATCAACCAACCGC
>JBOHWM010000119.1:0-2566 GCA_050736555.1 Binataceae bacterium (SeqCode) | reverse complement strand
ACACTTAAGTCGCCATATTATAGCGGGAGGAGCGGCAACATGGCGCTATGTAAACGTCCGGGCTGAAATGATTTGGCCACAACGGCCAACTCAGTTAACAGTCCAGTTATGGACAGGTAATGCGGCGCCGGCTTCCGCACACTGCGTCAACAGCTTATGCGCGCCGGTATGCACAGAAATTCCCTTGGAATTCCGAACGGATTTTCAGTTACGAACAGGCTGGAACAGTTAGGTCGGTGCTATCCGGATTCCGGAGATTTGGCACTCCCACGCTGTCGATAATTACGCTCGTTTGCGCCGCGTGCTTCTGGCTGGCGGTCGTCGCGTCTGCGCATGCGCGAGTAGCGGACCGGTCGCGACCCCAAATAAAAAGCCACCGACATGCGCCCACCATGCGACCCCGCCCATCAAAGGACCTTGCGCGCCCGCTCGAATACCCGAAAAAAGTTGAACGGCGAACCATAGCAGTAGATAAGCGGCCGCCGGCACTTCGAATGACCAAATAACCAGTACGGTGAGAATGCGGCCGCGTGGATGCAGGATGAAGTAGGCGCCGAGCACACCGGCGATGGCTCCGCTTGCTCCAATCACAGCAACGAGCGAATCAGGCCCCATCGCGACCAACGCCAATCCAGCCACGATGCCGGAGGCGAGATAGAACCAAAGGAAACGCGCGTGCCCCAATCCTTCTTCAACCGCCGGGCCGAAAATGAACAGGTAAAGCATATTACCCGCGACGTGCAGTATCCCGGCATGAAGAAAAAGTGATGTAATTAGAGTGGTGAGATGTGCCACGGCGGTCATACCACCGTCCGCGCCAAGGTTCGCGATATGCGCCGGGACCATCGCGTACGATGACAATAATGGCGTGACGCTTTGCCCCAGGCGGAGCTCAAGCCCGTAAATCGCAAAATTTAGAATGATCAACGTGGTGTTGACCGGAGTCAGGCGGCGGCTGGTCTCACTATCACGCAGCGGAATCATCGAGGATTACTATCCAGCCGTAGTCGCGTTGACCTACGGAGCAAATGGCGGATGTTCGGATAAAGCGGCGCCGCGCTGGAATACGCTCGCACTGTTCCGCGTCGAGCTTCCCGCGCGGCTGCCACACTCTAGCGGTCCCACAGGGCCATGCGCGAATGGGGGTGGAGCGGCGCTTGAGCGCAAAGCGGATGTGTGCGAAAGACACTTTTGGGCTTCCATTCGGGTGGCGGTGATCTTGAACACAACGACCCAGGCTCCGTGCGAGCGCGATTGGCCAATATAGCGTGCCAACGTTGCGCTCGGGAGGAAGGATACGATGGAAATTACCAGGCAGGAAATAACAGTTGATAGCGGCGGGGCGAAGATGCCTTGCCATTTGGCGCAACCGCACAGCGGCGGTCCTTATCCCGCGATTGTGGTCGTGATGGAGGCGTTTGGCCTCAACAGCAACATCAGAAACATGACTGATCGGTTCGCGGCGGAAGGCTTCGTCGCGATCGCGCCGAATCTATATTTTCGCCAGCCCAATAATGTCGTGGGCTATGACGATTTGCCCGGCGCTATTAAATTGATGGGTTCGCTGGTGGACGATCAAGTTGCCGCTGACATGACCGCCGCAATTAATTATCTCAAGGGCCGGGGTGTGAAGCCGAAGTTCGGCACGACCGGGTTCTGCATGGGTGGACGTTGCGCCTTTTTGGCGGCGGTGCGCAATCCCGAAGTTGCGGCCACAGTGCCGTTTTACGGCGGCGGGATGACACGGCCCGGCCAGCCGGGCGGCAAGGCGCCGACCGACTACGCGGAGAATCTCAAAGGGCCGGTGCTGGCGTTCTTTGGCGGCAAGGACGCATTTATTCCGGTCGGCGAGGTGGACAAATTCCGTGACGCGCTGAATAAGGCAGGGAAGCCCGCCGAAGTGGTGTTGTACGCGGATGCGGACCACGGTTTCATGTGCGAGGAACGCCCCTCGTACCATCCCGCGCATGCGAAAGAGGCGTGGCCAAAGGCGATTTCATTTTTTAAGCAACACTTGGGTTGATTTGCCATACGGGTGCGTCCGCGCGCCTGACGGCGGCGCGGACGCACCTGAACAGGGCACACTGAGCGGCGGCATCACCCCGCCATCGCTAACGTCTCAAGCTTTCCACGGATTGCCGAAACGATCGAGACAAGCCACTTCGTTCACCGGCCGGCGTCTCACCGGACCGAAATGGCCTTGCGGATAGCCCACCGGCATCATCGCGTAACTCTCCACATCATTCGGCAGGCTCAGGATCTCATGTACTTCCTCTTCGAAGAAGGCGTGGATTGTCGTGAGCACCGTGCCCAAACCGTGAGCGCGGCAAGCCAGGATGATGTTCTGGACGGCTGGATAAATGCTTGATCCCGCCAGCCGAACACTGCCCTGCAGCCGCTTTCTTATGTCCTCGGGCAGGTTGCCCGCCGCGGTCCACATCGACGAGCGCAGGCATGGCACGATAATTACGGGCGCATCGCCCATGTGGTCGAACAGATGCGTGACCGAGGCCATGAAGCGCTCGTATTGACGCTCTTCCATATGGGCGGGCCGTTCACGTCCGGC
>JBOHWM010000118.1:0-2450 GCA_050736555.1 Binataceae bacterium (SeqCode) | reverse complement strand
ATGTTAGTAATTCTTCCGTTTGTGCGCCGGAACCGCGAATCCGCGGTAAAAGTCCGCGAATCGATCTCCGGTTGACCGCAACGGGGGATGCTTGTTAGTTGTGCACCGCGTTGCTTTTCGGCCCGCTTTTCGCGGCTGGGTGGGGAGTCCTCTGGCGTTGTCCGTGGAAATGAATTGAAAAGATGAATCGCATAATAATTCCACTGGCCGTGTTCACGTTTTTGTGCGGGGTGAGCGTGGTGGCTTTCTCAGAACGCCCATGGGCACCGCGCGTGGACGTTAACCAGCCGCTGCCATTCAGCCATCGTGTTCATGCCGGCATCAACCACATTCCGTGCCAATACTGCCACGAGTACGCACGGCGCTCGCAAACCTCGGGCGCGCCCCCAATTGAACGCTGTGTGGGCTGTCACGGCAGTGCGCTGACCGGCGGCATTAAGCCGGTTACGCGGGCGTGGACCGACCACAGCCATCAACCGTTCGAGATTCGCTGGAACCGGGTCTACGTGCTGCCCGACTTCGTGCGCTTTGTTCATCGGCCGCATATCTGGGCCGGTGTGGCGTGCCAAACCTGCCACGGAGACGTGCAGACGATGGACAGGGTGACGCCGGTTTTTGAGATCAATATGGGTTTTTGCATCGATTGCCATACCAAGCGCGGTGCCACCCAGGATTGCTTCGTCTGTCATCACTGAGCGAGGAGCGTTATGTCAGAAGGGCTGTCCAGGCGGTCATTCCTGAAGCTTGCTGCCACGGCCTCGGCCGCCGCCGCGATTCCGGGGTGTGAGCCCGCCGCAAGAAAGCTGATTCCGTATGTGGTTCCCGACGAATACGTTACGCCGGGCATCCCCAGCTTCTATGCCACGACTTGCACCGAATGCGGTGCGGGATGTGGGATTATCGCAAAAATTCGCGAAGGCCGCGTAATCAAGCTCGAAGGCAATCCGAACGATCCGATAAGTGCGGGCGCGACCTGCGCACGTGGACAAGCCGCGTTGCAAGGGCTCTACAGTCCCGATCGTATCAGCAAGCCGAGTCGTCGCGGCGATAGCGGGAAATTGCAAGAGATAGCATGGGATAGCGCGACGAAGCAGTTCAACGACCAACTTACCTCGGCAGCTAAGAATGGCAAAAACCGCGTGGTTTATGTTGGCGCTCCGCAAGGGCCGACCAACGACAAGATCGCTAAAGCGTGGTTGCAGGCGTGGGGTTCGGAAAGAGCAATCTTTTGGGAACCTATTAACTACGAAGCGGCGCGGCAGGCGGCTCAAATCTGCTTCGGCAGCCGCGACTTGCCCGAGTACCGATTCAGCCAGGCCGAGACCATCATCTCGTTTGACGCCGACATGCTTGGCACCTGGCGTTCTCCGGTTGAGTATGCGCGGCAGTATGCCGAATTCAGGGCGCCCAAGAAAAAAAATGGCGAATTGACGGTGGGCCGCGCGGTTTACGTTGGTCCGCGCCTCAATATCACCGCAGCCAAAGCCGACCAATGGGTTCGCGCGACTCCCGGCGCGGTGGGTGCTATCGCGATGTCAGTGCTCAACGTGGTCGTTAACCAGGGATGGGTGAAGCCGGAGGCCGACGTCGACACCGCGGCGCTCAAGACTTTTGTTAGTGGTTATGACCCCGAGACCATCGAGAAACAGACCGGCGCGCCAGCCGCCCAGATTAAGGAAATCGCGCAATGGTTCGGGCAGGCCGGTCAGGCGCTGGCGGTGGCCGACACCGACGATGTGCAGGCTCATATCGCCGCCTACCTGCTCAACGTCGCGACGGGAAATCTCGGAAAGACCATGACATTCCTGGCCCAGACGCCGGCTGAGGCGTCCAGCCAGCCCGATGAAATTCGCGCCGTCGTCGATGCGATGCGCAACGGTGAGGTTGACGTGCTGGTGATCGCCGCCGGGGCCAATCCGCTGTACTCGATGCCGGTGTCATACGGGTTTCGCGAAGCTGCTCGGCGCGTAAAGTTCGTCGCATGGCTGGGCAACGCGCCCGACGAGAGCGCGGCGGTGGCCGACTTGCTATTGCCGACACATCATCCGCTCGAAAGTTGGCGCGATTCGAATCCGCGCGCGGGGGTCAACGGATTGGGACAGCCGGTCATGCAGCCGGTGTTTCCGAGCAAGCCGTTGGCTGACATCCTGCTCGCGTCGGCCCATTTGGGCGCGGCCGCTTCGGCCAAGGCGATTCCGTGGGAAAGCGGCGCGGACGCAGTGAATTCCGCCTGGCAGGATCTTCAGAATAAGGCGGAGCCGAACGCCACTTTCGCGGATTTTTGGGACAAGGCGCGCGCCGACGGCGGCTACTATCAGCAGGCTAAGACGACGGCACCAACGCTCGATGCAGCCGTCTTCAAGCGGACCTTCGCGTCGCCGATGGCCACGGGACTGACGCTGGTCGCCTATCCCCATATCTTCCTTTATGACGGGCGCGGCGCCAACAAG
>JBOHWM010000117.1:0-6398 GCA_050736555.1 Binataceae bacterium (SeqCode) | reverse complement strand
GATGGCGCGCTGGATTTGCTCGTGGCAACGACGGTGGTCGAAGTCGGTATCGATGTGCCGGAGGCGACGATTATCGCGGTACTCACGGCGGAACGTTATGGTCTCGCCCAGCTACATCAATTGCGGGGAAGGGTAGGGCGGGGCGGCATCGCCTCGCGCTGCTGCCTCGTAATCTCCGAGCAGGCCGACGATCGCGCCCGCGCTCGTCTCGACGTGCTGGTGAAATCCCGCAGTGGCGCCGAGGTCGCGGAGGCGGATTTGCATCAACGTGGCCCCGGCGACCTTTTCGGCACACGTCAGACCGGTGCCTTGCCGCTACGCTTCGCACATTTTATCCATGACCTGGAGTTAATCGACCGTGCAGGCAAAATGGCTGAGACCTGGATGCAACGCGACCCCGAGCTCCAACTGCCGGAGTCCAGGCCTGTCCGCGCGGCCATCGCTCGAATGCTGGATTTGGGTTTCAGCTTGGGCGATATAGGCTAGAATACTCCTATGAAGCACAGCGTAGTTGGCCGACAAACTCAATTGGGGCTTGCCCGTGCGCCAACCTCGAAAGCGGCGCGCTCCTCCCAATCACGCATGCGAATCCGTTTTGAGGCTTTCATATAAAACCGCGAATGGCGAAGGCGAAAGGCGCTAAAAATAAAAGCCCGTCGAGATGGCGTCACGAGATTTCCGCCGGAGGGCTGATCTGGCGCAAACACGACGGCGATATCGAAGTCGTGCTCGTGCGTCCGGCCGGTCGCGGAACCTGGGTGCTGCCCAAAGGCCATGTCGAAGCAGGTGAGGCCGTGCTCGAGGCCGCTTTACGCGAAGCCTCGGAAGAAACCGGGCTCATCGTGGCGGCGGGGGCATCATTGGGCGACGTCTCCTATGTCTATTCGTGGCGCGATATCCCCAATGAAATGCCCGTCCGTATTTTCAAACGAGTGTATTTCTTCCTGATGGAATGCCGCGGCGGTGATCCGGCGGCGCACGACGCGGAAATCGACGAAGTGGCGTGGATGGGGATTGAGCAGGCGCTTGCCCGCGCCAGCCATCGCAGCGAACGCAACCTGATTGTGAAAGCCCGCGACCTCCTCGGCACTGTGATCTAAGCCGGCGTTCGTTGAAAAGCTCGACGCCACGCTAACACCGAGCCTCCTCTAGCCGTTGAAGGCGGCCGGGGGCATAGACGTATCAGCGGCATGCAGCGGCAGCTTGTTTTTTGATGGCGCCATCGGCGTGATCGTGCTGGCTTGCCAAATGGCGGGCGCTAGCGTCGCGAATTGTTCGGCTCCGTCGCCAATCACGACCAGCACGGCGGCGGCGTGGCAATCGATCCGATGCGGCTCATGGACACCCCGCAGATTATTCAGCACATCGCCATAAGCTTCGCTGAACTCCTCCGCCGAGCGCTGATCTCGAAATGCGATGAGCCATAAGATAGTGAGTTTCTGGCCGCGACTGAACACCAGCATACGGTCACCGTCCCAGTTGCGAACCAGGCCCGTGACAGCGGGTATTTTGCCCATGCCACGTTGCAGAATTACCTTTATGAGGAATTCGCCGTAACAATCGTCGTCAGCTTTGGTCCAGCCGTGCAGGACGTCCTGATAGCCGCTCAAATCGATTTTTGCCGGCGGCGAGGGCCGGTCGAAATAAAGCTCCGGCTGCATAATCTGCTGACTCGATCGCGGCGGGTTATGGTAAAGCGCGTTAACGGCAGCCCAGCCGCCGCGCCGATAAGCCTCGGCTACGAAGCGGGTTCCCGCCGAGTACTGGAATAACATCGGCGCGCTCAACCCCACCGGCACCTCGGGTGATTGTGCGGCGAACGCTTGCGGCAGATTGGCGAGATTCGACACGATCAGATCAATCGTGCTCGGGTCGAGATTACCAGCCACGTAGCCGAAACCGGCCAGTGTGGCGTCGCCTTCGGCCACCGCCTTCAGCGCGAGCGTGCGGTCGTCGTTATTGTCAACGTGGTCGAGCATTTTCTCGATATGAAAATGCTGATCCTGCAGGGCGTGAGTGAGTTCGTGCGCCAGCAGCATTTGGCCGACCACGTCGCGGTGGGTGACGAACTCGGTGGCCCCGTTCCAGAAACCCAGATCCGTGCTGCTTTGGACCAGCACCATTCGCTTGTCGTGAGCGTCGTAGAAGCCGGCGATCTGGTTGCGCAGTAGCTGGAGAGTTTGCGCCTTAAGGTCCATTCCAGGCGGATAAAGTCCGACCATCGCACCGCTTTCGCCACCGATTTGCAATTCGCGATCGCTATGGTCGCGGGCGATTTCGGCGGTCAGGATGCGCTCGGCCTGATCGCGCGTCTTCACCACGATCGGCACCTTGCTGGTGAAATCAAGTCCGCGCAGCCGCTCCAGTCCCGACGCCACCTGGTCCGCACGCGTCTGATTGACTGTAGTGCCGCGCACAATCGCGTAGGCACATCCGCTGAGTACCAATGCGAAAGCCAATCCGAGATATGGTCCGAACCGCAAGCCCGGCCAGGCCCAAGGGCCGGAATCCTCCACAGCTCGGGGTTGTTGATTGAAAATCCAGCGGCCGGTTCGGAGCTTTACCACTCGGCGGAATAGACGTGCGGCCATCGTCGTCATCATTTGATATGCCATGCACCGCGGGACTTGCTGGCGTGTCCCGGCTCGAAAACCGCGCGCCGCCGATCGGGCTCTATTCGAGTCGCCCTATACTGCTTCGCTCGACACTTTCATAATCCGCCCCCGCGCGCCGCGCTGCGAAAACCGCAAGCCCCCCGGACCGCACGACGATAACCACCATCGCCGCGTGCTGGCAAGCGACGAGATCAGCTGGAAACCGCCGCGCATCATGCGGCGAGAGCGAGTCGGTGGATTATTCCTGGACGACTACAATCGGCAGGCCGAAGCGCGAAGCACTGCGCGCGCGCTGCTCGGCCGCGCGATGAGTGCGGTAGGCGCCCAGACGAACGCGATAATAGCGGCGGTGGCCGGCCGCGACCCGATCGATGCTGACGTTGCGATAATAGGCGGATAGGCGTTCACGCAAATGCCTGGCATTGGCGGCCCGGGCGAATGAGCCAACCTGAACGAAATAAACCTCGTGCCCGTAAAAGCGCGAAGAATAGGGCGCGTCGAGCACCTCCATGCGCACTCGCGCGGTGCCCGGTCCAATCATGCCAAGGATCCGCGCCGCCTTATGTGACAGGTCAAGCGAACGTCCTTTCACATACGGACCGTGATCATTGACGCGCACCTCCACCGATTTGTGATTAGCCAGATTGGTCACCATCAGGAGCGTACCGAACGGGAAAATCTGGCAAGCCGCCGTTAGGTCTTCCTGATTGTAAATCTCACCGTTGGCGGTGCGATGGCCGTCAAAGCCCGGGCCGTACCATGACGCGGTGCCGTAGAACGGGCCGCGCGAAATCGGCGCATGCGGCGCGAGCCGTGGCGTGACGAGCTGCCGACTCGAGCAAGCGCTCATCAGGCTCATCATAATGGCCGCGCCCAGGTAACATGCGGTACGTTTCCCGCGCCATCCTTTCGCCACCTGCACCACGCACGGCATTATAGAATGCGTTGCGGCTTGTTTGCGAGCCGAGATGCGACAGTGGGCGGAACGCCACTCCAATCCCGCTTCGGTGTTTTCGATGGCGGGCAAAAACCCGCCTCATCGTCTACGCTCCGTCGCTGAACGTAAAAAAATCATGAGTCCTGGTGAATCAAAGTTCGCCCCGGTTTCGGCGCATGCGCACGCACGTGATAGATTCGTGCGCGGAAACAAAAAATGTTACGCACCCGGGAAGAACTCGAGCGAATTGAGGAGCGGACGCTGGCGGAGTACGCGATGCGGGCGCAAGACAGTCGCGGGCGCAAAATCGCCGAGCCGCCACATCCGATGCGCACTTGTTTTCAACGCGATCGCGACCGCATCATCCATTCCGCCGCGTTCCGACGCCTCGAATACAAGACCCAGGTCTTCGTTAATCACGAGGGTGATTATTACCGCACGCGCCTGACCCATACCGTGGAAGCGGCCCAGATAACCCGCACCGTGAGTAGCGCCCTGGCGCTCAATCGCGATTTGGCTGAAGCGGTCGCACTCGCCCACGATCTCGGCCATACCCCGTTCGGCCACGCGGGCGAACGCGTCTTGAACGAATTGATGAGGCCGTACGGCGGTTTCGATCATAATGCGCAAAGCCTGCGTACGGTGGACTGGATAGAAGTGCGCTATCCGGATTTCCGTGGACTCAATTTGAGCTTCGAGGTGCGCGAAGGCATCATCAAGCATTCCACGTTCAAGGGGCGCCCGGCGGCGAACGAATTCGACCTCGAGCTATATCCTTGTCTTGAAGCGCAAATCGTCGACCTTGCCGACGAAATTGCCTACCTCGCCCACGACGTTGACGACGGTCTCAAGGCGCAGATGCTCACACGGGAGGACCTCAATCATTCGTACCTGTTCCGTGACTCGTGGGAGCGCGTTAATCGTGAGCGTCCCGGGATGGACGAGCGCATCGCGCGCTACCAGACCGTGATTCGGATGATCGACGTGCTGGTCACCGACCTGGTCACGGGTATTGATGCCGAACTGGGTCGCGCGAGGATCGAAAGCGTCGCCGCCGTGCGTGGCGCGGGGCGCACTTTGGTGAGCTTCGCCACGCTTGGTCCGCAGGTCGCGGAACTCAAGCAGGTGATGAGCGAGCGGCTTTATCGCCATTACCGGGTCAGTCGCATGACGGAAAAAGCGGGCAGGGTGCTGGCGCGCCTCTTCGAAACCTACATGAGCGAGCCGCGCCAGATGCCGCCACACGTTATGGCACGGATCGAGCGCGACGGCGAAGCTCTGGCGCGGGTGGTGGCGGACTATATCGCTGGTATGACTGACCGCTTCGCCCTCGACGAATATCGCAAGCTCTTCGACCCCGATGAGCGAGTGTGACACGCGCGCGTCCTTTCTATGAAACAGCTTCGGCAGCGGCGCACGCTCATAATCCTGCGTGATGACCATATCGGCGACGCTATCGGTGCGATTTTTCTCGATCCCGCGGGCGTCGGCGAGGATACGATCGTGGCGCGCCTGAGCGAATATCTGGGTCCGCGCGTGCGGATGCTGCGGGCGACGGTCAGCAGCGAGCGCGCCGAGGTTCAGGTAGAACTTAAAGCGTTAGTTGAAGAAGCTAACAGGTTGGCGGCGGCGGCAGCCGACTTGCGCAGCAAGGGGGCGCGCCGCAACGCCGCCTCATTATTTAAAGAAGTACTTGAACTTGATCCACTCAATGCACGCGCCGCAGCGGGTTTAGGCACGCTGCTGGCAGACCGCGAAAATTACAGCGAAGCGCTGGCGATGTTGCGACGGGCACGGGAATGTGGCGGCGATTCGGTCGAGCTGATGCATGCGTTGGGACGGGTCTGCCTGAAGTTGGAACGCACCGCCAGCGCGATCGTGTATTTGGAGCGTGCCTTCGAGCTTGATCCGGCTAATTTTGGAGTGCGACGCACGTTGGCTGAATTGGGACGCAAGCCCAAGCCACCCAACCGCAGCCGTTCTGGCGCTTGAGCGCCGCCCGCACTCAGATGTCAAGTTCGCATAAGAGATATTATGTAAACTTGGCGGGGGATTAGGCCGGAGTAGACTACCATCACCGAAAGCTGTAGAATCCGGCCCGACAGGCCGGTGTTCGCGCGGCTCGATCACCCTAACCGCGCTCTTTCTTTGTCTTGCGTTTGCGGGTGGTTCCGGCCTTGCTGCGCTCGGCGGCGCGCGCTTGGGCTTCGGCGTAATGCGGGTGGGTCTTTTCGTGGTACTCGCCGCAGGGGCGGCAAAAAAAATAGAGAATCGGCTGAGCGTAGCGGCTGCTCATCTCGTTAGGTTGGCTCTTGTGGCGGCTGCTCGTCAAGCCGGGTACGATTTGTCGCAATGCTTAATATCCTCGTCCCGGCGCTTTGGATCCTCTTCGATATATCCATTTGCTTGCGGACGGGATATATGACGGCGCCATTCTCACGCGCAGAATGGTGGTGCTGGCTGGTAGCTGGGCTTTTGCTGGCCGCGTTGGCCGTTATCGCGGGATGGTGGGACCGCAGAAAAACCTCTCAGGAGACCGATAGGCGGCACAAGGAACATTCTCGCGACCATGAGGTCTTGGCTGGCGGTGCGGTGATGATGATTGAACGGCTAGCTTGTTTGACTCAGACAACTGGATCGCCCGATACCGAGGTCTTAAAGGCGGCTGAGAGAAAGCTTGAAGAGTTAAGTCGACAAGTGCTGGAGCTGGCGCGTCGCACGCGCCACGTAACAAGCGATCAGCGTCAACGTTTTGGGCGGGCGCTTCCAAGCATAGTACCCGAATTGTTTCAATATCCGCCTAATTTTAGCGCCTACCGTGGCGTCAGGGTGATCCACGGCTCGAC
>JBOHWM010000116.1:0-6292 GCA_050736555.1 Binataceae bacterium (SeqCode) | reverse complement strand
GCTGCCCAACACGCCGCTGGACCTTCCGCCCGGCGTGATCGCCACCGGCCTCGACGCGTCCGGGACCACGCTAGTGGCGGCGCTGCTGCTTTCGCTCGCGCTCGAGGGCGCCTCGTGGACGAATCTGTATCTCGCCGCGCTGATGCTTTTCATCAACATTCTCGAATGGACCGGCGTGATCCCCAATCCGATCGACGTCCTGATACAGCAATTCGCGGGTCGCTCGCGCGGACAAGCGACCGTCGAAGTGATCCGGCGCCTGAGCGGTGAGCGCAACGCCGCCGCGCGGCTTTACTCGGTGCTGCTCTCACGCCTGCTCACCGATGACGATATCGTGATCTCATCGAGCGACCCGGCGGAGCAAACCATTTTAGGTGGCGCGGCCGCGCAATTCGCCGCGAATCTGGAAGGGCAGGGGATCGGCGCGCCGCGCGCCCGCGAGATTCTCGCGACCGTGCTCGCGCCCGCGTTCCAGGCCGGCGGCGAGATGCCACCGGAGCTCGGGCAACAGACCGATCCCGACCTCGTGGCGCAAATCCCCGCCGAGGCAATCGATGTATACAACGAGGGGATTCAGCACGCGCTCAAGTTGCATAAGGACCCATGCGGCGCGGTCAACTATGCCGAACGCTACATGTATTTACATACGCCGGTGCGGTATTTGATGCAGATCAGAATCGGCCCCGAGCCGATCCCGCCGGTGCGAGGAGGCAAAGTGCCACAGGGTAATTTCGACATCCCGTTATCCACCATCAAGGCCAATATCGACGGCAAATTCGACGCGCTAACCGAGGCGGTCGCGACGGCCGCGGCGGTGGCGCCGCAACTGGCGTCGATCGCGTCCGAGTTGGCGTCGATTCGCGACGGCCTGGCTGGCATACAGGCAGGCGAGAAACCAGCCGCGCCAGTTGACCTCGCGCCCATCACGCAGGCGCTTGACGCGACGTATCAGGCGGTGGATCACGGTTTCGGCGCGTCGATCGCGGCGCTGACCACCGACCTCGCGGGTGTAGTCGCGGCGCTGAACGCGATCGAGGCGCAGCTGGCGCAAGCGAACGCCCAGGCGAAGGCCGCGCTCAGCGATTTCGATCAGTGCGTGTGCCAGCCGCTACGTGCGATGGTAACGGCCGATCCAAATATCCAGGCGCAGATAAACGCTCTGGCGCAGTGGTTGGTTGAACCTGATTCAACAGTCGCTCAAGCCGTGCAACTCGTGACGTCATGAGTTTCAAATCGTGCTTGAACCGGTTGGTACGCGCGATGAAATAGGCGTATTCGATGAGGCCGACGACGCACAGAAACGACAGGAGAATCACCCAACTCGTCACCGACGGGTCAATGGTAGCCATAGGTCATTTATATGCTCCTTGGGATCGTAAGCGCAATCGTCCTGATCGCCGCGTCTATCGAGGTGTGGACCAAGCTGTTGACCCCGCATCAAAAGCAGGTGGTGGTCAACTTCCTCACGAATTTCATCGGCGGGACCATCGCCGCGGTGCAGCCGATCTATGACGTGGTGGCGCCGCAGATCGACAACGTGGTCGATGTGGTCATCGGCGCGTTCAACACCTTCGGCGGCCCCATTGCGAGCAAGGTTCAAGCGGCGATCGCGCCGATAGCCGCCGCCGCGTTTACGCTCTCGGTCGACGGGCTCACGGGCGCGGGCGAATCGACGCCCGCCAACTCGATCGACCAGGCGAGCAAGGCGTTCGCGGACGCAATGGCCTTCGGGCTCGGCAGCTTCGCCACCGCCACCGCCTTCGAGGGCATCTTCCCGGAAAAGCTCAACACCCTCGATAGCCTCGCGCCGCTGCTCGGCCAGATGGCCGGATTCGCCGAGGTGGCCGGTGCGGTGCGCACCCCGCTCTACGATGCGGCGTTCGGCAAATCGCTCAAGTATCATTTTCAGTCGCTGTTCAAGCCCGACTTGCCGGACGAAGCGGACGCGGTCGAATGGCACGCCCGCGGCCTGCTCACCGACGACCAGCTCAAGGTGATTTTCGGCTACAGCGGGCTCAAGACCGAGTATGAGGATGCGTTCATAGAATCGGCCTATCGCTCGATCAGCCCCTTCATGGTGTTGCGCGCGATGGAAACCGGGGCGCTGTCCGGCCCCGATGCCGAGACGGTGTTGGGCTTCTACGGCGCGCGGCCATCCGACATCAAGCTCATGGAGAAAGCCTACGCGCAACTGGCGCTCCAGCCGTACGAAGCCAAGGTGCTGACGGCGTTGGAAGCCGCGTACGAGCGCGGGATGGTGTCCGACGCGGATTTCTCGGCCGAGCTCGGCAAACTGGCGCTTCCGGCCGGCGCCGACACATATGTGCAGCAAGCGGCCGCCTACGTGAAACTCGAGCAGTTGGGCGCGCTCTACAGGAAGTCGGTGTCCGAGGCGTATTTATCCGGCCAGATCACCGACGCGGAGTATTTGACGAATATGGCCGCGGTCGGAATCGCGAATCCCGACGCCGAGGCGCATTACGCCGTCGACTCGATCAAGCTCCGCGGCAAGGAAGCCACCGCGGCGGCGCGCGAGGCGGCGAAAGAAGCGGCGACGCTCAAGCGGGCGTCGGTCCAAGCGGCGAACGCGCAATACAATACGGGTCAGACCACGGAGGCGGAATATACCGCGGCGCTCGCGCTCGCGGGCGTCACGCCCGACATTGTGCCGTTCGCGCTCCAAGTCGCGAATGCGAGGCTGAGCGGCAAGAAGGTCCAGGTGTACGGACGCCTGGTAACGCGCGGCGAAGCCACGCTCTTGAGAGAGACCGTGGCCGCGATCAAAGAGAGCGTCGCGAAAAAGGAAACCGCGCCAGAAGCGGCGTATAACGCGCTCCTGGCGCAGTCGATACCAACGATCAACGCTCAGGCGTTGGTCGAAACGTGGGCGGCCGAGGCCAAGGAAGCCTGGACCCCGCCGCCGCTATGAAGCCCGCGCTCAATCTCGGGCAGTGTGAACGCGATGTGGTGGGCCATTTTGTACATCAGCTCAGGCTCGATCTTTTCGGGCAGGTAAATGATGACTGGTTTACCGGCGCCCGCCATATATCCGGCCTCCAGATGCGCGCTGCGCCCACACGGCAACACCAGTACACACGCGTCGGCATCATGCACACCCTGCATGTCCGCCGCGTACCCGGCTTCCGCAGCTGGATGCCTCAGAGCGCGTAGGTATTGGGGTAGGCTCCATGATTCCCAGCCAGCCTCGATATCGCGCCAGGCGAATCCTGTTCGATTTGGCGGATGCCGAAAATCGTAAACCTGGCATCCGCGCGCGCGCAGGAACTCAACGACCCCCGGCTGGTAGCGATTGCGCCACGAGCTGGCGACGTAAATGTTCATCAATTTCGCGCCGCCATCAGGTAGACGCCGAGGCAGCGGGGATCGGCCTTGCCCCCGGCGATGCCCATGCCGAGCAGGGCGAACCGCACCGCCATCATTTGCTGATAGCGCGGAATCCCGTACACCTGGACGTGCCAGAGCTCGCGTAACGCTTGCATCAGCCGATCTCCCTGAGCAGGGCATGAAGCCGCGCTTGAGCCTCGTCAGGTGGCACCGCGTCGCACACTAGCATGGTGGCGACGGGCGTTTCCGTCGGCAGATAGAGCATCTCCGCCACCATGCGCATGAGCCCGGCGGCATACTCGCACTGTCCGTTGCCGGCGTCGAACTCCGCGCTCTTGAGCAGCGCGCGTGCTCGCCGAATCCTGCCCTCCATCTCGTAACTATTCATGCAATTCCCTCCCGTTCGATTTAGGCGGTGCCCAGGCGCCGCATTTGCACCTTGTGACGTAGTCGCGGTGGCGATGGCCGCAACTGCATAGCCAGCGCCCGCTCGGCAGCCACTCAGCTGGTCCGTGTTCGCCCGGATGGCGGTAGCGATGCCTGGCGTGTTGGACAGCGCCCAACTGCCCAACCACCTGGCTGATGGTCCCAAGCGGCGGCGCGGCCGGAGTGTACGGGAACGTGTACCAGTGACCGTCTAGCTGCACGCGTTGGTACCACTGGTTGCCCACTTTATAGCTGGCCGGGCGTGTAGTTGGTTCCTTCATACATCCTCCATTCTTCAGAGAAGAGAGATTGATAAATCCCCAAGTCCCCGTTCAATGCGCACCCTCCTGTGGATAAGGTCTCAGAGACACAGACACACCTCTAGCGATCCGCCTGACGGCGGCTCGCGGACTCGGATAGCGATGAGGGTTAGGAGCAGATGCCTAATGAGCATCCAGATGGCCAGCCGGACGCACTAGGCATCGCGATAGTTGGTGTATTACATCAGGGACCGGACTCCATACCCACTGACTGTAGGTACTGCGCATACATGGCGAGCTTGACTTCGCGCCATTTGCCGAGGACGCCGTGGCGCCGCTTGTGCTTGCGCCCCCAAATCATGTGATAGACCTCGTAGTAGGTGAGGCCGGTGCGAAATTCCGCGTAGGGGATAACCACGCTCGCGGCAGACCGACTTGCAAGAGGCCGAGGCAATCGAGGCACACGTTGACGGCGCCTCGGCCGCGCGGCTCGCGGGTGAGCTCGGCGCGATGGACGAACCTCTTGCACCATCGACATTGGCGATAGACCCGCGCCATCAGACCGGCTCGATCGGCGGTAGATGCGCGCCCTCCGCGACACTGGCATCACCACCGCCGACCAACGCGCAGTACAGGCACCGTCGATAGACGCGCCGGGCGTCCCAGGTGGTGATTAGCTCCTCAAGGTAGACTCGATGGCCGCAGGCTGGGCAGCGCACGCGGATGGCGATGATGGTCTCGCGCGACATTATTCCGCTCCTCGAAATTCGCCGGCGCAAAAGCGCTTGTAGAGCGCCTCGGCGTTTCGCTGCCAGTGGGCGTTCAAATCGGTGGGATCGTTTACCACCCCCGCCGGTGCCCAGCGCGAGGCGAAATACTTGACGAACTCATCGGAGTAGCGCGCTTCACCGCGGCTGTAAGACACCGTCTTCCCATAGCGCGTGACTTGGTTCTCAAACTCCGCGAGGCGGTGTGCCACGCTGACACAGGCCACGCGGCATTGATCCAGCCAAGTGGGCGCCGCGATCGAGAGCACCCCGAACTCGCGGCCCGCCGCGCCGTTTTCGGTGCACCGGATCGCCAGCATAAATCGCGGATCGACCCCGTGCGCCACCGCGATGGGGATAATCCGCTGGAATTCCGCCTCGTAGTCAATCATGCTCCACCCCTGCTTTGTGCGCGCGCGTGATAACGATCGCGATCTCGGATATGGCGCGGCGGGCGAACTCGTGCCGACCCGCGCGCTCGTACGGGCAGTAATAGATCCCAGCGGCCGCATGCAGCATCAGCCCGCCGCAGAAACCACAAAATGTAGCTATTTCAGCGAGAGCCTCGTTGATGGCGCTGTCTTGCGCCCGCAATGCGTGATAGGCGGCCATGTCGCCGCGGCGAACAGCCTCATACATGGGCGTATGGGCTTCACGCCACCTGCGTGCGCTTCCTTTAGGCGGTTTTGGCTGGTTCCGCCCGTCAGAATCGTGTGTAATCGGGTCGGACGTGGTGTTTCCATTCGATACACTGTCGTCAATCGAATGGACACACTCACTTGTGGATACGTCAGACGACGTAGGCCCAAGTTTACATAATGTTTCTAGTCCGAACTTATGCACTGGCGGACCTTGTGATGATCCAATGTTGCTGAGGCTTCTTGCCCATGATCGCGATCGTGATGACTGGCGAGACGCCAAGCAACTGCGACAGCTGACCCTCTAAGATCGCTGTCGCCTCGGGTGAGATGATCGCCCACTGATGAATAGGATCGGGCTTGTCGATCCGGTCGAAGCTCAGGCCAATCGCGACCTTCTCGCGCGGCGTGTTGCCGGGTTCGGCGTGGACCGTCCTTGTGCCGAGCTGATAACCGCTCACGCGGATGGTCAGAGGCGACCCAGGGATCGGAATCACCCGCTTGTATGACGGCGGCAACTCGCCGAGCCCTTGCCCAAACCAGTCGATCATGCGCCCTGGACCTCGGCCGGCGGCGCCTGCGCAAGCAGTTGCGCCATGACCATATCGAGTTGACCCCAGCCCCAATCCTGAGCGAGCACCTCTTGGATGGTCGGCACGAACGGCCACCACTTCACGCCGCTGAACCGCTTCATGGCGCCGCGCCGCATGATCCCTATCACCGTCAGCGGCGCTCGGAACATGACGCCGTCGCTGATAGCCATCGCACCCACCACAGCCTCTTGCATCGTTGCCATCCTCATGTTATACGCGCCGGTCGCGTAAACGTCAAGTAACTCCTGCGGCTGCTACATACC
>JBOHWM010000115.1:0-4989 GCA_050736555.1 Binataceae bacterium (SeqCode) | reverse complement strand
GCCGAACGGAGCTGATCTTTGTCCTGACGTGCTCATCTGGGGTGGTCCGCCACCAGATGACCGCGAATCCGCAAACGAAGCTAACACACCGACACCTTCAAGCCGTTAGAGCCCAACAAAACGCCTGAACTGTTCAGCGGCGGCGTTTGCACACTTGGTGGCCACCCGCTCAATAGACTATCCATCAATCTCTCGTGAGATAGGTTTGAGGCAAGCGATTGGACAATTTCGGGCGCATTTTGTAGGTTGGCTTCGGGTGTAGCTAGCGGAGCCCGTCCGCGGGTGAAGCGACGAGGCGAGTCTGCGAGCTACAACCAGGATTCTTCACTTGCGTATCTTTCGTCGTTAGAACGGAGGTTCGAATCAATGCCTAGCCAGCCGCGCATGCTCGAAGGCTATCGTGTTTTGGATTTCACCCAGTTCGTCGCAGGGCCGACCTGTACGCGACTACTGGCCGAAATGGGTGCCGAGGTGATTAAACTCGAACTTGCCCCTGAAGGCGACCGCGCGCGCGCCGGCGGACTTAAATCACTCAATCCCGATTTCAAGGATTCATCCCACAGCACCTATTACCTGCAACATAATCACAGCAAGCTCAGCTTCGCTGTCGACCTCAAGCGGCCGGGCGCGCGCGAACTGGTGATATCGATGCTGCCGCAGATTGACGTGATCGTCGAGAATTATGCGCCGGGCGTGATCAAGCGTCTCGGCTTTGCCTATGAGGATGTGAAAAAAGTCAACTCGAAGATCATCATGTGCTCGATTTCGATGGCGGGACAGACCGGGCCGCTGTCCTACAAGGCTGGCTATGACTATATGGGTCAAGCCTACGCCGCCATCACTGACGGCATCGGGGAGCCCGATCGCGCGCCGGCTATCTCCACCATGGCGATCGGTGACGTTTCAACCGGCGTGGCGGCGGCAATGGCGGTGGGTTTCGCGCTAATTCATCGCGAGCGGACTGGCGAGGGACAGTATCTCGACGCTTCGCTGCTCGACACTTACTTCCATATGCACGAGGCCAACGTGCCGATGGTCTCGTTGCGCGGCGACAAGTTCAAGCCGACCCGCAGCGGCTCACTCCATCCGCAAGGCGGCCCCACCGGAATTTTCCATTACCGCGGCGACCAGTACGTTTATATCACCGTCGTGCCGCATCAATGGCTGCAATTTGTCAAAGCGCTGGGCATGCCGGAGTTGGGAACTGATCCGCGTTTTCGCAGCGCACGCGGCCGTCGCGACAATAACGAAGCTCTGAAGGATATCATCGAGCAGTGGCTGGGTGAATTTCCGACCCGTGATGACGCCTTGGCGGCGTTGGACAAGGAGCGCGTCCCGTGCGCGCCGGTGCTGACGATCAATGAGGCCATCAAGCATCCGCATCTGAACGAGCGCAAAACGGTACGATGGATCGAGGATCCCGAACTGGGCAAACTGGCGATTCCAGCCGTGCCGGTCAAGTTTTCAGCCTGGCCCGACCGCACCGAACTCCGGTCGGCTCGGCTGGGAGAGGACAACGAGCGCGTGCTCAGCGAACTACTGGATTTGTCGCCCGAAAAGATCAAGCAGTTGTATGCGGACGGCGTGCTGGTACACGATCACAAGCTCGATAAAGCGACGGCATAGCCGTTAGCCAACAGTTCATAACTGAACGGCGGTGGGATTGATGCGCTAACATATCAAGCATGTGCGGTGCGCGGGACGAATGAGGCGTTCTAATTCTTGTCGCGGGCTACCAGCAGCTTCATCAAATCCTGATAGGTTTTCGGCATCGTGACCGTCTCGCGCATCGCCACCGTGATCGGATAGCGGATGCCGCCCTTGTGGGTGGCTTGGAGTCCTTCCGCGATTTCATCGGCGTAGCGCCACGGAAACGCGAACACCATTTCGGTATCCTGCGCCATTCCAAAGACCCGATCACCGGTGCATGGCAGGATCACCTTGGGCTCGTCCGTGCGCATGGTCTGGATCACGATTTCCGCACAATCGAGACGGCCGCCGGTAGTACTGACCACACGTCCGCCATGCTGATAGAGCGCGGCGTGCACCAGCCGCAGCACTTGCGCGCTGTTGGCATAGACGGCCACGACGTGCGGTTCGAATTGCGCCCGATTAAGCGGCGCCACGCAGACGTAATCGTAAGTGCCGGGTTCGAATTTCCAGGTATCCGCTTCCAGCTTCGTGGCGGCGTCTTCGTCTTTGCAATACATGCCGACCGCCGCATAGCCCTTGAGGTACTCGTCGTTCGGTCGGCGAAAGCCAAAGGCGATGGATGATAGCGGACAGATGACGTCGTCGCGGCCGACCGCGATACCCCATCCATAGCGCCGCGCGATACCAATCGACTGGCACACGATCCAGTTTTCCTTGAAGCTCTGACTCGGCACGCGCACGTAGGGCGGCAATTCTTCGCCCGGTTTGAGCATCCGAATTGCCAGGGGAAAGGTATCCGGCCGCACCAGCCGTGCGATCACCTCGTCGATTTTTTTTAACGTCTCGGTAATCTGGGGGTTCATCTTTATCCATCCAATGTGCCTAAATGAGAAATCATCTGGCCCGATTATAACCGCTGCGTGCTCACATTGCTCAGCTGAATGAGGGATGCAGTACCGAGCCGTCATCCGGGGAGTTTGCTCAGAAAATGAGTTGCGTTAGGCGCAACACAATTTTCATGGTGCGTGGACGGGCTCGAGCCCGGGACGATTTGTGAATTTTTTGGCGTCACTGAACAAGTCGCCATCCTGAACGAAGTGAACGATCTCGCGGCCTGTTTTTGCGGCCGTGATGGTGCTTTGCTTGAAACAATCCGGCAAATCACGCGACCAAAGAACGCCAGGCGAGATCCTTCACTTCGTTCAGGATGACAACCATGCCAGCGCGGCAAGCGGTTTTCGAGAGCCTTCACAAACTCTTGGCCTGAGCGCCAATTGACTTGATCAAATCCACAAGCGTGAAGAGGCTCGCGCATGAGACGCCGTGGGCTTCGATATTGGCTTTGCCATCGTCCTCCTGTCGATCAACCAGCACCATCACGTGAGTGACATTCAATCCCGCCTGCCGTGCGCGCTCAATCGCATCGATGGTGGATTTACCCGTTGTGATCACGTCGTCAACGATGAGCGCGTGGTCACCTGATTTCGCATGACCCGCCAACATTTTGCCGACGCCGTGGTCCTTGGCTTCTTTTCTGACGACAAAGGCCCGCACCGAGATGCCGGTGCGTTGATAAATCGCGTCCGATACGGCGGTGGCGATCGGATACGCGCCGATTTCCAATCCCCCGACCGCATCGAATTGCCGCCCTTCGATTTGGCCGGCGATGAGCTTGCCCACCAGCGCCCGCGCTTCCGGATAAGACAGGGCCTGTTTGCAATCGACGTAGTAGCGGCTCAAACGGCCTGAAACCAAGCGAAAAACCGATTCAGCCTCGGCCTTGAAAGAGGTCTCGCGGATGATCTCCAGCAGCCGGCTCCATTCATCCCCCATCACATCCTCCCATAGCTGGAAATTCATTCACGGCTTGTTGCGGCATTCGGTGCAGAGTCCGTACAGCTCCATCTTGTGCCGCGTCAGGGTCACACCGAGCTTGCGCGCCACGCCCTCCTGCATGCGTTCGATAGCGTCGTCCTCGAACTCGATAATGCGGCCGCAATTTTCACAAATGAAGTGATCATGATGATGACCGCCCGCCACCTCGTAACGCGCCTGGCCCTCGTCGAAATGGCGCTCCGAAAGCAGGTCACAATCCTTCAGCAGCTTGAGCGTGCGATAGATGGTCGCATAGCCCACGTGCGGATTGACTTTCTTGACTTCGCCGTAAAGTTCCTCGGCGCTGATATGGCGCCCCAGTTGAAAAAACACGCGCGCAATATCGTCGCGCGGGGCGGTGGACTTGAGTCCATGTTCGCGCAGCCGCGCATGAAACAGCTCCAGTCGTTGCGCGGTCCTACCCTGGCTCTGGCGGTCGGTGCCGGGCCCGTTCACTTCCGTGCTTGTTTCAGCACGCGCCATGAGAATCGTTTTATGTCTGTTCGGGACTGCTTTGCAAAACCCGCCGGGCCGCCGGCGAGAGGTAAAGCTGTTCAAGATCGCGATCACGCAGCGCCTCGGCCAGCACCTCGATTTGCTCAACGGCGGGCTGATCGCGATCAAGGATGATGAGATTCTTTTCGCGCAAACGGCAGGCTCCGCCGCGCGCCCGATAGCCCACTTCGCGCATGAGCTTTTCTCTGCGCACCTCCATCCCCAGCCGTTTCGCCGCGTCGGTCAGCTCGTCGGCCAAACGGGTCAGCCTGGTTTCCTTGTTCTCGCTCATTGGTAATACCGATACTTCAAAATGTCACAAAGCCGCCCTTGAGCCATACGCTTGCACATGGTAGCGAACCTGTAGCGGCCGGTGACCTGAACGATGATCAGGCAAATCATGGTCGGTGTCGATACCTCGGCGCATTCGCGCAATGCGCAAGCCTACGCCTTCTATCTGGCCAGGCGCTTCTCCGCCTCCCTGATTGGCTTGCACGTGGTCGACATCGTCTCTATCGAAGGCTCATTTCTCAATGATATCTCAGGTTCAATCGGACTTGAACCGTATTTCGATTTTTCCGCGCGGATGCGTGAGGTGCTGACCGCCCGCGGCCGCACGGTGCTGGACGAATTCGCGCGCACCGCGCGCCGCGAGATGGCTCCGGCCGAAACCATCCTCGATACTGGCATCGTCGCCAACCGGATTTGCGAGCGCGCCAAGAGTGTCGATTTGGTGATGATCGGCCATCGCGGCGTGCATGAACGTTTTTCCACCGGGCTGCTTGGTTCGACCACCGAGAGTGTCGCGCGTAAATGTCCGCGTCCGCTGTTCATCGCACCGATGAGTTTTCAGGAGTTGCGACGACCAGTACTGGCCTACGACGGCAGCGAGCGCGCTTCGCGTGCGATGCGGGTGGCGGCAGAATTCAGCGAACAATTGCACGTGCCTTTGGCGGTGCTGACAGT
>JBOHWM010000114.1:0-4049 GCA_050736555.1 Binataceae bacterium (SeqCode) | reverse complement strand
GACCAAACCCATCGTAGTTATAGTCAGTACTTCCCCCACTTGGCGGCTGAACCTCAACGGTCTGGCCATTGTAAGAATAGATTGTCGTCTGACCGGAGGGATTGGTTACATACTGGAGCAAGCCATTGTCATAAGAATAGCTCGTGGTCTGTCCAAGGGGATTGGTAATAGACGTGAGCTGGCCGGCGCTGTTATGCATCTCCCCAGTAACACGGTTGAGCGGATCGGTTATGCTTTGTACGCTTCCACTGGCGTCGTACGCAATCTTGGTGGTGTGGTTCAACGGATCAGTCACAGTGGTCAGCTCGTTGAACGGCTGTTGGTAGGTAAAGGAGGATGTCACGCTGGGCGCCGTTCCCGGTGCGGGTGTTTGTGTCACGCTGGTGACGTTGCCGAGCGGGTCGTAAACATAAGATGTAGTGCGTAGGCCATTCTCGTTCACCTGCTGGATCAGGTCATTTGAGCCGCGCGAAATTGTTGTAGTCTCCGCATGTGAAGCCGGTGCCGGTCTGGTCACTCAGGAGATACCCATTAGCGTCGAAGGTAAAGGTTTTGGTCAAACCGTCGGGCAGCACCACGTTTGTCGTCTGGATATAGCTGTTACTTGGGTCCATCGTATGCGAGTAGGTATAGCCGCTCGAAGCGCCTTGCGCGACGATGCCGGCCAGGCGCCGATTACTATCGTAACTGATGGTGACCGGCGCAGTGCTGCTGGTGACGCCGCCAAACTCGCTATATGTCACGCCGACTGAAATCTGAGTGACGGCCCCAGTGTAGACCGAATCATAAGAATAACTGGTCTCGCCGCCAAGCGCTAACATGAACGTCTTCTGCACCTGGGTCAGGGCATTGCCCGAATAGGTATAGCTCACCTCTTCGCCGTTGTTATCGCGGATATCCTGGATATCGTTGCCGTAATAGTCGTCGAAGTACACCGTTTGTCCACTTGAAGAACTGATCTGTTTGATCGTACCGGTTTGTCCGTTCGAGCGCGTGATCGTGATCGAGTTGCCGAATCGATTATGGATGCTCTGGAGCGGCGCGCCCTGTCCAAACGAATAGACCGTGCCGTCCTTGCGGGTCAGTTTTCATCCGGGAATGTTCGGATTATAGCTCAGCACCGCGCCGAACCACGGCCCTAAGGGCTGCGAATTACATGTGAGATTGGCGGTTGTGTAGGTACTGCAATTGGCGCCCACTGTGCATGCACAATGAATGTGTCCGCTGTCTGGTGTGATTACATCGATATTCGCGTAAGGATTGGGCTGATTGTTAACCTCCGCGCTGGAATACAATTAGATAATTCAGCGTCGTGCCCAGGCCGAATCCCCTGTCGTTGAACTGCCCCTGGGCGTTCTTGCCCTCGGAACGGTAGGTGCGTGTGATCACGATCGGCAATGGACCGGGCTCGCTGAGATCGGTCTTGGAATATTCAAACACCGCGCTCGAATATTCGGTGGAGGATCCACCGGGGGCCGGTCCAAATTGCGCCGGCGTGCCGCCGGTAACGACATAAGCCAAAACGCTTGCTGGCATGAGTGCGGCTGACAGAATAGTAGCAATCGCGGCAATGAAGCTCAGTTTCATAGTGCTACGCCCCCTGGTGTGGGCGATCTCGTGAAAGCGATCGCTGGAAAGCCGTTATGCGGCATGTGGCGGCGTGCGCCCCTCGATTACTCGACCGTAAATGGACCCGGCGACTGGCCCTTGCCGTTGGAGGTGGTGACCGTGACCACCCCGCTTTGGGCGCCACTCGGCACGACAACCGTCAACTGGCTGGCGCTTGCCGTTGACACCGTGGCGGCTACGCCGCCGAAGGCGACCGCGTCCGCGCTCGGCGTAGCGCTGAAGTTGGCGCCAAAGATGGTGACTTGCGTTCGTGTCGCTCCGGCTGATGGCGTTATCAACCAGACCTCGGTTTCCTTGGTCGGAACGTTGCCGCCGATCGAAAGCAAGTTGTCTGAAGAATCATGGCTGTAGGAGGCGTTGTAACCATTCTGGTCGGTGACTTGGCTGAGCTGGCCGGCGTTGTCATAGGAGAACAACACGTCGGCGAGCGTTCTTGGTATTCCGACGAGTGGCAGTTGCAACACCACTACGAGTGCCACCAGTAGCGGAATGAGTATTCGCCGGCGCCGGCGGTTGCTTATGACGACATGCGGATCTTGCGAAGGCTCGCACTGAGCGTTGGACGAATCCAAGGAGTTACCGAATCGCGGCATAGTCTTCCCCCTCTCGCGCTTCCGCCGTTGTTGCGGCAGATGTACGCGCTCGCCGAGATTAACAATCTGACGTATTTGTCCGCGCTCGGTTTATTGAGCGATCTGAATTAGATCAAGCAAAAATCTTCGGAGGGGGGTAACTATCAGTATATTTTAGCGTCGGATCAGGCAACGTTGTGGACAGTAGCGCGCCTAATGACTGAAAAATGAGGATGATTGAATAAAAAGCAGGGAGGCTTGCGTTTCCGCACGCAATCCTTTCCAGATGTTGATCGTCGTCGTATTAGAATTTTTCCGAAGAACCAAAACTGTTTCACGTGAAACGTGGCGCACCCTGTTGCCGCACCCAACGAGGCGCGTCACCCGGGTGCGCTCGTGACCTTGGATAAACGCTGACAATGATAGCCAACATCATCGGCGGTTCTTCAGGATGGGTGGCAGTGTATGACGGTTGCAGTCACCTTACGTGCCGGATTGCCAGCTATTCAAATAATGGCGCTGCTCGGCGGAGAGCGTATCGATGCGGATGCCCATCGCGGCCAGCTTCAAAGTCGCCACGTCGTTTTCAATCGTCTGCGGGACGTCGTGAACCTTGGCCGGAAGCTGCTCTTTCGTCGTCGCAACCCATCGCGCGGCCAACGCCTGCGTGGCGAAGCTCATGTCCATCACCTGCGCGGGATGGCCACCCGCGCATGCGAGATTGACCAGGCGTCCCTGTCCCAGCAGAAACAATCGACGACCATTGGCTAAATGATAGGTCTCGACCTCGCGGTCGGTCTGCTTGTCAACCTTGCGCGCCATCTTGCGCAAGGCCGCGATATCGAGCTCGACGTCGAAATGACCCGCATTTGAAAGGATCGCGCCATCCTTCATCAGCTTGAAATGGTTTTCGCCGATGACCTGCTTGTCGCCGGTCACGGTGATGAAGATATCGCCGAACCTAGCGGCCTCGTTCATCTTCATCACGCGATAGCCGTCGAGTGCGGCTTCGAGCGCGCGGATGGGATTTACTTCGGTGACGATGACGTTGGCGCCGAAGCCGCGCGCGCGCGAGGCAACGCCGCGCCCGCACCATCCGTAGCCGCATATCACCACCACCGAACCGGCGATCAACACGCCGGACGCGCGGATGATGGCGTCGATGGTCGATTGGCCGGTACCGAAACGATTGTCGAACAGATACTTGGTCTTGGCGTCGTTGACGGCCACGACCGGAATTCGCAGCGCCCCATCATGCTCCATCGCACGCAAGCGGATCACACCGGTGGTGGTTTCCTCCATGCTGGCGCGCACCTGCGCGGTCTGATCGGCATAGTCGGTATGCAGCAGGCTGACGAGGTCGGCGCCGTCGTCCATCGTGATGGTGGGGCGGCTTTCGAGCACCGAGCGTAGATGGCCGTAGTAAACGTCGTGGTCCTCGCCACGGATGGCGAAGGTCGGGATGCCGTATTCGCCCGCCAGCGCGGCCGCCACGTCGTCCTGGGTGGAGAGCGGATTGCTGGCGCAGGCGATAACTTCCGCGCCACCCGCCTTGAGCGTGCGCAGCAGATTGGCGGTTTCGGTGGTCAGATGAAGGCAGATACCGAGTTTATGCCCCTTGAGCGGTTTCTCTTTGGTGAAGCGGTCACGCACGCGCCGCAGCACCGGCATCTGTTCGTCGGCCCATTCGATACGTTTGCGGCCAGCTTCGGCCAGACCCGGGTCGGCAATTTCGCCGTTGGAGGTGACGCGCCGGCGCGGCGCCGGCATGGCTTTACGCTTGCTCGCTATTGATGCCACTTGTTTTCAGTCTCCGGAAGATAGGGCTATCCCGCGCACGCTCAGCAC
>JBOHWM010000113.1:0-2209 GCA_050736555.1 Binataceae bacterium (SeqCode) | reverse complement strand
GACCTGGAACGATTCGAGGCGCGGCTAAAAAGCGAGAATCATACGCTTAAGCGCGCGCTTACCGATCCACGCTTATTCAGCGGTATCGGCAACGCTTATTCCGACGAGATTCTGTTCGCGGCGCGCCTGTCCCCCGCTGCCATGACACAAAAGATGACAAGGCCCGATATCGCGCGCCTGTTCGAGGCGGCACGCACCGTTCTGACGGATTGGATTGAGCGGCTGCGAGCGCGGGCGGGCGGCGGATTTCCCGAAAAGATGACTGCCTTTCAGGAAGGGATGGCGGTGCATGGCCGATACCGCCAGCCGTGTCCGCGTTGTCAGGCGTCGATTCAGCGGATTCGCTATGCGTCCAACGAGGCGAACTATTGCGCTCGATGCCAGACCGGCGGACGGCTGCTGGCCGACCGCGCGTTATCGCGCCTGATGCACGATGACCGGCCGCGCACACTCGACGAGCTGGAAGCCCTCAAGCTTAAGAACATAAAGTAGCAGTGCCCGGGTGCAGCTCTGCCGCAATCGGTAGAGGCCGGGGCGAAGCGTCAGGTGAGGGACCTTGGCAGGCCGCGCGATTTCCGCCGCGCGACCTTGTCTTAATGACGCGGAAATCCGAAATAACGCTCGCCCGACTAGCCTAAGGTCCCTCACCCGCGCCTGATTCTTAAAGCAGTTCGCGGGTGGGCTCGCTTGCTCGGTCGCCTTCGGCTCCGCTGGCGCGGTCTCTCCCGATTGCGGCAGAGGCGCAAATCAGACGGCGGTGTAGCCGCCGTCGACTACCAATTCGGCGCCGGTCACAAACGAAGCTTCGTCGCTGGCCAGGAAGACCACGCACCATCCGACCTCTTCCGGCTGTGCGCCGCGCTTCATCGGCGCCATATCGATCAACGGCTGTAAGTCCTCACGCGGGACCACGTCCACCATTGGCGTGAGGATCACGCCGGGATGCACCGAGTTCACCCGGATCTTGTCGGGCGCGTACTGAACGGCGGCGGCCTTGGTGAGCAAACGCACGGCGCCCTTGGTGCCATGATAAGCGGCCGAGCCTGGCGATCCGATAAGCCCGTAAATTGACGAGATGTTGATGATCGAGCCGCCGCCTCGTTGCCGCATCGCTGGCACCGCCGCCTTCATTCCGAGCCAGACGCCCTTTTGATTGATATTTACGATCGAGTCCCATTCCTCTTCGCTGGTCTCCTCGATCCCTTTGACGTTGGCGATGCCGGCGTTGTTGACGAGCACATCGAGACCGCCGAATTCGCGCTGGCAGGTCTCCACTGCCGCACGCCAATCCGCAGCGCGGGTTACGTCCAAATGAATGGGCATGACCGATTTCGCATATTTGGCATTGATCTCGCCGGCGGCTTTACCGCAAAGCTCGTCAAGCACATCGCCGATCACGATGCGGGCGCCTTCTCCGGCGAACAAACGCGCCTCCGTCGCACCCTGCCCGCGCGCACCACCGGAAATCAGCGCAACTTTTCCTTTGAGCCGTTCCATTCGACGTGACCTCCTTGTCTCGGAATCTTGACGCGGCTCGCGGCCTCTTCCGTGACGGGGTTCGCGAGCGTTATTTGGGCTTCACAGAATAAAGCTGACTTTGCCGTGCGGGCGCAACGCTTCGAGGTCCAGGATGGCCTTGCGGCGGCGGATTTTCAGCGCGCCTTCGCGTCGCACCAATTCGTATTCGTAGCGTGCCGGTGACGATGGCGGTCTTGCCCGCGAGCTTCACGTTTAAACGCCCTCCATCACGCGGCCGCTTCCAGACCGTAGCATTGCGCCAGATTGTAGTGCAGGACCAGGTCGCGCTCAGCCTCGCTCAACTCGGCCGTATGCTCGCGAATCACCTCGCGCGAGTTTGGCCAGGTGGAATCGAAATGCGGAAAGTCGTTGGCCCACATCAGTCGCCGGACGTTGCAGAAATTGCGCAGTTTGAACGCCATCAGATCGTCCTGGAAAGTGACATAGACGTTCTCGAAGAAATACTCACTGGGCGGCTTCGACAGCGGTTCAGTTTTGATGTGATGGCGGTGATGGCGGTAGGCGTAGTCCATGCGATAGGTGAAATGTGGCACCCATCCCGCGTCGGCCTCGGCACAGATCAGCTTGAGCGCCGGATGGCGTTCGAAGACGCCGCCGAGCACAAACATCGCGAGCAGGTCCTGATTGCCCCTGACCAGGTTCATCCAGCCGTTGAGGCGGGTGTTGACGC
>JBOHWM010000112.1:0-10972 GCA_050736555.1 Binataceae bacterium (SeqCode) | reverse complement strand
ATACCGCATTCTTTACTGAAGATTGCTGTGCAATGACTCGACATGAAGCCTCCCTGTCCATGCACCAGCGCGACGCGCGCATCATTGACCTGGCGCGGACCGCATTCGCCGCGCAACTGGCGCACCGCTTCGGTAATTGAAAACAGCGATCCCGGATGACCGGGATGACAATGCGAGAGCAGGCCGCCGTGAGTATTGATTGGTAATTCGCCGCCCAACTCGATACGCCCGTGTTCGACGAAAGCGCCGCCTTCGCCTTTTTTGCAAAAACCCAGGTCCTCGAGTTCGATAATCACTACCGGAGTAAAGCAATCGTATAGCTCGGCCACGTCGATATCGCGCGGCGCGAGTCCAGCCATCTCATAGGCGCGTGCGCCCGCTTCTTTGGCGGCCGAGGTGGTGAGACTATGCGCCTGGCTCAGATGCTCATGCGAATGGCCCTCGCCAATCCCGAGCAGATAGACGGGCTTGGTCTTGAAGTCGCGCGCGCGTTCCGCCGACGTCATCACAATCGCGGCGCCACCGTCGCTGACCAGCGAGCAATCCAGCAGATGAAGCGGGTCGCTGATCATGCGCGAGTTAAGCACGTCATTCACGCTGATCGCTTTACGCATTTGCGCGGCCGGATTGAGCGCCGCATGCTTGCGGCATGCGACCGCGACCGCCGCGCGCTGTTCCGCCGTGGTGCCGTACGCGTGCGCATGCGCCTGCGCGATCAACGCGTAAAAGGCTGGAATTGGCGGACCGTAAGGACGCTCGAATTGCGGATGTCCGGCGCCGGCCATGGCCTCGATCGCCTTGTCGCGCGAGAGCCCCGACAATTGACTATCCGCCATAGTGAGCAGGATCGTATTGCACATTCCCGTGGCGATCGCGGAGGCCGCATGATGAATCATCGCGAGCGTGGTACCGCCGCCCGACGGCGCCGTCATGCAGTAGCGGGGGAAGATTTGCATGTACTCGGCAATCATCTCGGCGTGATACATGTACGGCTCGGCGAATGAGACGCAAGTTATCAATCCATCGATATCCGACTTGGTAATGCCGGCGTCGGCGAGCGCGAGCCGCGCCGCCTTGACGTAGAGCTGAGTGGCGCTCAGATGCGGCACAACGCCGACTTCGGTATCAGCCGCGCCCACGATTGCAATACTATTTCTGAGCGAATTCGTGGTGCGTACTCTACTCAGTGGCGCTCTTGGCGAATAGCTAATTCATCGGGAAGCCGAACACTCGCGCGACGTTATCATGCACCATTTTGCGCGTGTCGGCTTCCGGGATATCGGCAAAGTTGTGGGCGACTTTTTTGCGCGAGTAGGGCCACACGCCTTCGGTATGCGGATAATCCGAACCCCACATGAGATTATCCACGCCGATCATGTCACGCGTGAGCACGCCGGCGCGATCGTCCTCGAAGGTGGCGAAGAACTGCCGATGGAAATAGAAGCTGGGCGTCTCCGGCAATTTCGGCTCCATCCAGCTATGGTGGTCGTCCCACCAATGGTCCATGAACTGCAGCACCGACGCGATCCATCCGATGCCGCCTTCGACCATCGACCATTTGAGTTGTGGAAACCGTACCGGCGCGCCGCCCCAAATAAGCCGCATCACGGTGTCGTACATGCCGAACTTGATTACGCCCACGTTGATACCGCCGGCGCCCGGCCCGTGCGCGATACCGTATGGCTCGCGTCCGCTAAGGTGCATGCTGGCGACCATGTTGAGATCCTGCAGGGCCGTCCATAACGCGTCCCATTCGGCAAGATTGTAAGGCCGATCGTCGACCCACGCCGGCAACATCATGGTAGCTAATCCCATTTTGGCGGCGCGTTCGGATTCCTTCACCGCCCATTCAATCGGACCCCGATTCGGCAGCATCGCCGCGCCTTTCAAACGCTTCGGATAAGCGGAACAGTATTCGGCTAGCCAATCATTATAGGCACGGCAAGCCGCATAAATGTATTCGGCATCAGGCGCGCGTACGATATGAAGGCCGACGCCAGGATAAATGACCTCGCCAGACACGCCGTCGAGGTCCTGGTCTTTTAAGCGTTCGTGGGGATCCCATGAACCGGGGCGATTCTGCTCATAGTGATAGCCCTTGGGCAGCGGAATTTCGACGCCTTGTGCTTTGAGGTCGGCCATCGGACCTTCGAAGGCCAGAGGCCGCGGCCGCATCCCCTCAATCACGATGTAATCGCCGCTCTCATCGAGTTCGCGGATACGCGGCGCCTTGGCGCGCCATTTCGCGTCCATGCGCGTTTCCCACAGATCACGCGGTTCCATGACATGCGAATCCGCCGAGAGCAGCCGCTTCGAATATTCCTGCGCGCTCATAAGGAACCTCCGTGCCGTCAGTTCCGGTGCGATCCTACGAAAAATGCCGTGCCATCGACAAACGCATTATTCCGCGGAATCAAGGATCGTCAAAGTTGTCGCATCCGGTGGCACTCGTATGCCACCGTGCGTGCTGGTCGTTTGGCATGGAGGCGCCCCGCTGGTGTAGATTGGCGCTTTAATCCGCATGGTGCCCGTTTCGTTTTGAAAAGAGCGGCGCGTGAGCGCTTTATGATTACTTGATACAACGATTTGGGCGCATGCGATAAACCTCATTCCAGGCAGGTGATCATACGATGGGACTACGGACGGCTGATCAATACAAACAGTCACTGCGCGACGGACGCGCCGTCTACTTCAGAGGCGAGAAGGTTGCCGACGTAACCACGCATCCGGTGATAGGAATCGCGGTCGAACATGCCTGCATCGATTACCGCATGGCCGAAGACCCCAATTATCGCGAGCTGGCGGTGGTTAAGGACGATGGCCAGCCTTACAGCCGTTATTTTCACCTGCCTCGCAACGCGGACGACCTGCTCAAGCGCAGCCAACTGATTGCAGCCTCGACGCGCGAAGGTGCCACGCTGGTGATCCTGATCAAGGAAATCGGCTCGGACGCGCTACTCGCGCTGCACATCATCGGCGAGCGCCTTGCGGCCGCGGGCAAGCCCGAATACCGCGAGCGCATTCACCAATACTATCGTCATTGCCGCGACCATGACCTCGCGATCGCGGTCGCGCAGACCGACGTCAAGGGCGACCGTTCGCTCGCGCCCACCGCCCAGGAACATCCCGACTATTACGTGCGCGTGGTCGAGGAGCGCGCCGACGGCGTCGTGGTACGCGGGGCCAAGGTCCACACGTCGGTTTCGACCAACACCAACGAGGTGATCGTGCTGCCGACGCGCGCGATGCGCGCCGAGGATAAGGCTTACGCCATCGCCTTCGCTTTGCCGATCAACACGCCGGGCCTCAAGCTTATCGCGAGTCCGCACGGCAGTGGCAAGAAGGACGCCTTCGAACATCCGATCAGCGCGCGCCATAAGATGATGGAAACGCTGACGGTATTTGACGATGTTTTCGTGCCTAAAGATCGCATCTTCCTCAAGGGCGAGACCGATTTCGCCGGCCTTCTGGCGCTGACTTTCGTCCGTTATCATCGCTTTACCGCGGTCTCCTACAAACTGCCGTTGCTCGAATTGCTGGCGGGCGCGGGCTATGCCATCGCCGAGGCCAACGGTGTCGCGCGCGCCGCCCACGTGCGCGACAAGCTGACCCACCTGGCCGCTTATCACACCATCGTGCGCGGATTGATCGAGCATGCGGCGGCGGCCTGCACGGTCGAGGATGGCGGACTCGCGGTGCCCAATACGCTACTTACCAACGTCGCCAAATATCACTTCGCCCACAATTACCATCAGGCGGTCCAGATCGTGCAGGACCTGGCTGGTGGCCTGCTGGTGACCGCGCCGGCGACCGAAGACCTGACCAGCGAGGCGACGCGCGGCTACGTGATGAAATATATGGGCGGTGCCAAGGGCTTCGATGCCGAACGGCGCCTGCGCTTGCTCAACCTGGTAAGCGATCTCACCTCGTCGGATTTCGGTGGCTATCAGGAAGTGCTGGCGGTGCATGCGGAAGGCGGTTTCGAGGCCGAAAAGTTGCAGGCCTACCGTGAGTATGATTTCAAAACCGTGGCGGCATACGCGCGTAAACTGGCGGGCGTATAGCTAAACGACGAGTGCGCCATGAAAAGTTATTCTCATGACTGAGGACGAAGTATGAAAATCGGTTTATTGACCACCGTCAATGAATACACCGTCGATCCGGCGCGCCTCGCGCGCAAAGCGGAGCAACTCGGCTACGAGTCGCTATGGCTGCCCGACCATCCCGTGATGCCGGTGCATACGACCACACCGCTGCCCGAAACCGAGTCCGGCCAGGGCCAAATCCCGGACGTCTATTCGCATATGTGCGATCCGTTCGTGGCGCTCTCAATGGCGGCGGCGGTGACCAACCGCCTCAGGCTTGCAACCGGGGTATGCCTGGTTCCGGAACGCAACCCGATTTTGAGCGCGAACGAAATCGGCACGCTTGACGCGTTTTCAAACGGCCGTCTCATGTTCGGTATCGGCGCGGGATGGCTCAAGGAGGAATCCGAACTGCTCGGCGCGGACTTCCCCCATCGCTGGTCACAGACGCACGAATATATCGCCGCGATGCGCGAGTTATGGACCAAGGATGAAGCTTCCTTCGAGGGCAAGTACGTCAAGTTCGGTCCGGTGCGATGCTACCCCAAACCGGTCCAGCGCGGTGGCCCGCCGATTCTGATCGGCAGCAAGGACAAGAACGCGCTGCGATGGGTGGCGCGATGGGGCGATGGCTGGTGTCCGATCTTTTTGTCACCCGCCGAATTGAGCGCGGAGCTACAAAAGTTGCGTAAGGAGTGTGAGGCTGCACATACCGATTATAACCGCCTCGATATCACCGTCATGAAACGCGGGCTCAAGGGCGATCGCGCCGCGGTGCAAAGCGGCTTGCGGCAATATGAAGAAGCCGGCGCGCATCGCTTCGTGCTGTTGCTGGTGGCCGATCGCTTCGATACTCAAAGTTATGAAGGCATACTCGAACGGCTGGCCTCACTGTATATCTAATCCTAATCGATTAAGAGGTGATCATGTGCTCTCACGGGCCGACATGAAGTGGTTTTGGAATCATTATCTCGCTAGTGACACCGATCGCGAGAATCCATACGCATGCCCGGCCTATGCGAAGAGCTTGCGTGGCATGCCGCCCGCGATGGTAATCACGGCCGAATATGATCCGCTACGCGACGAGGGCGAGACCGATGCCGTGCGGCTTCGGGAAGAAGACGTGCCGACGGTGCTCAAACGCCATCAAGGCGTGACTCACGGCTTTTTCGGCATGCCGGATTTTCTCGACACGGGTAAAGCGGCAATCGCCGATGCGGGTTCAGCGCTACGAGCCGCGATTGGTTAGTGCGTCTAACTCCCGCACGCTCTGCGGGTAGCCGCCGAGATCATTGCGATCTTTCACTTCTGAAACCGGCCGGTAACGATTGCTCGGCGTGAGCGTTGGTTGAATATCGTCGAGCGGCTCCAGTCGCGAGGGCTCGTTGGCTAAGGCCGCCGCGAGTTTGTCGTCCGCTCGCCATTCCTGCTTCGCGTTGGCGCGAATCAGCGTTCCGGTAAAATCATACCGATGCCAGTAGATGAGACGCATCGGCACGTCGGCGGGATCATGGCGCAGATGCTCGTAAATCCATTTCTCATTGTAACCGATGCCGTGTTCCTCAAGCTCGACCGGGCTGTTGAGGCTGCCCTCGGTGCGATCGGGCGTGCCGAGCAAGCCGACCACCGCGTTGCGGCGTAAAGGTTCGGTCATCTTGATCCGCTCATACCTGAAAACTCTCTGGAAATGGGCATTTGTGTTCCTTGACATGAGCTTCGAAGTCACCGCGAAATTGTGTCAGAAAAGCGCGCGCCGACCATGCCGCGCCGTCAGCCAGAGCGCAGATGCATTTGCCGTCCATGAAATTGAAAGTGTCGGCAAGCGTTTCCAGATCCTCGGGACGGCCGTCGCCCGCCTCCAGGCGTTTGAGCGTTTTGTAGGTCCAACCCGTACCTTCGCGGCATTGAGTACATTGGCCGCACGACTCGTGTTCAAAAAAGCGTGCGACCACCAGCGCGGTGCGCACCATACAGGTGCGGTCGTCCATCACGATTGCGCCGGCGGTGCCGAGCAGGGATTTAACCGTCTTCAGCGATTCGTGGTCCACCGCCACGTCAATTTGATCGCCGCGCAAGACGGGCATCGAGACGCCGCCGGGAATCACCGCCTTGACCGAACGGCCCTCTTCAAGCAGTCCGCCGCCATACCCGAAGATGAGGTCGCGCAATTTGACGCCGAGTCTCAGTTCATAGATACCGGGCCGCTTGATATGGCCGCTGATACCGAACAGCGTATGGCCGGTGCTGTTGGGAGTCGGCGCGCCTTCGCTTTTGAACCAGTCGGCGCCGCGCATGATGATAAGCGGCACGTGGGTCATGGTCTCGGCGTTATCGACCGTGGTCGGCCGGTCCCATAATCCGCGCGTGGCGGGAAACGGCGGGCGTTTGCGCGGCTGGCCTTTTTTGCCTTCCATCGATTCGAGCATTCCGCTCTCTTCGCCGCAGATGTAGGCGCCCGCGCCCGGCTGAATATGGATATCGAAGCGGCGCTTGAAGCCGATCGCACTCTCGCCCAGCATCCCAGCCGCATAGAGTTGCCGGATGGCGTCGCGCACGATGCGATAACCGTCAACATATTCGCCGCGGATATACATGAAGGCGGCGGTCGCCTCGAGCGCCATGCAGGCAATCATGATGCCTTCGAGCATCTGATGCGGATTCCGCTCGAAAATCTGGCGGTCCTTGAAGGTGCCCGGCTCACTTTCATCGCAGTTGACCGCGAGATAACGGGGCTTGCCGTCCGGCGGCGGCATGAAGGACCATTTCAATCCAGTCGTGAAACCGGCGCCGCCGCGTCCACGTAGGCCGGAGTCCTTGACCACCGCGATGATATCCTTGGACGACATCTCGCCGGCTTTAAGTACGGCCTGATAGCCACCCGCGCGTTTGTAATCGTCGATGGTAAGCCGCTTCTCGTTGTTGGGCGGCAACAGGTAACCGTCGACGCCCTCGGGAATCGTCGAAATGATCGGTGCGGGGCGGCGCGCCTGCAGCGCTTCCGCTGGTGACTTGAGCAGCGTGTTCAGATAGTCGAGCGTGACGTTTTCGAGATAGGAATTGCGATTGACCTGGACCACCGGCGCGGTCGCGCACGAACCCAGGCATTCCACCTCCGCAATTCCAAATCGGCCATCGGGCGTCGCCGTGCCGGATTTGATGCCGAGCCGCTGTTCCAATTCGTAGACCACGTCGCGCGCGCCGCGAATGCAACACGGCAGATTAGTACAAACCTGGAAAACGGCTTGCGCCCGCGGCAGATTGAGCAGCGAATAGAACGAAGCAACTTCGGCCACGTCGCCCGCGCGCATCCCGAAATGCTCACCGACCTCGGCAAAAACGTCAAGTCGGAGTTCGCCGATTTCATCGCGCGCCAGGTGCAGCGCGTAAAGCAGGGCTCCCCGCGCGTGAGGATAATGAGATATTTCCTCGCGGATTTTTCCGTGCGTTTCAGCGGACAACAACATCACGTCACCGGTCGCATTCCCCTCCGATCATGTTGGTCATGCCGAAAGACGGCACCACGTCAGCCAACTGACCGCCAATTATCTGCTTGGACAAGGTCGAGAGATTCGAAAAACTGGGAGAGCGGCAGCGGCATTTCCAGGGCTTGCCGGTACCGTCGCTGACGAGATAAAAGCCCAACTCTCCGTTAGCGGCCTCAACCGCGGAATAAACTTCGCCGGGCGGCGGCATTCCGCCTTCGGTCACCAGCTTGAATTGGACTATAAGTTCTTCCATGCGATTATAAACGCGTTTTTTGCCCGGCCAGCGAACGCGTGGATCATCGGAATCGACCGGCCCGTCCGGCATATGCTCAAGGCACTGAATGATAATCCGCCGGCTTTGTCGCATTTCCTCCAATCGCACGAGATAACGATCGAAGTTGTCGCTGTGCTCACCCACTGGAATGTCGAAATCGAGGTCGCCGTAACAGAGATACGGATAAGTGCGGCGCACGTCATAAGGTACGCCACCAGCGCGTAGCATCGGACCGGTAACGCCCCATGCGATCAGGTCTTCCGGCGACAAGTGACCAGTTTCTTCCCTCCGGCGGCGGAACACCGGGTTTTTGGTCAACACCTTGTCGGCATCTTCGATAAGCCTGAGCGCCTCATCCAGCCGCGGCAGCGCGAATTGCTTGAAATCCTCCGGCATATCAGCGCATAAACCGCCGATCCGCGTGAAATTCGTCGTCACGCGCGCGCCGCATAGCGCATCAGTCAGATCGAGCATCAACTCGCGTGATTCGAGCAGATAGAGCATCGGTGAGAACGCGGCTAGTTCCATCGCGGAAGAGCCGATGCAAAGCATGTGATCCGCCATGCGTGACACTTCGCCGCCGATCACACGCAGATAATCGCATCGTGGCGTCGTCTCGATGCCGAAAAGCTTTTCAACCGCCATACAGTAGCCGACGTTGTTCAGCATCGGCGAGCTGTAATTCAGCCGGTCCGTATACGGAATGTTCTGATAATAGTAACCGGTCTCGCATTCCTTCTCGAAACCGCGATGCAGATAACCGGTCTGCACGTCGGCGCCGATGATCCGCTCGCCATCGAGGTCGAGCACGATGCGCACGGTGCCGTGGGTCGCGGGGTGCGACGGCCCGAACTGAATACGCATCGGCGGCGCATGTAAGTCATCGAGCTGATCGGCGCGGCGTTGCGGCAGATTAGTGGGGGCGGCGAGGTTCTTTTGCTCCTGGTCCGGCATAAGGTTCAATCGGTTGCTCAGCCTGTTTATGGTAGTCCTTGCGCAGCGGATGCCCGACGAATTCATCGTAGAGATAAATGCGGCGCAAATCGGGATGGCCGTTGAAGCGAATGCCATACAAATCGTATGCTTCGCGCTCCAGCCAGTTGGCGCCCGGCCAGATCGGCGTCAGGCTATCGATGGTCGGATCGTCTTCAGGCACCCGGCACTTGATGCGCAAACGATGCCGCAGGGTCAGCGAGTTAAGATGATAGACCAGCGCGAAGCGCTCATGCGGACCGGGCGGCGGCAGTACTAACTCATGACGGCGTTGCGGTTGGCGGCGCATCCGGCTCATATGGCGATCCCAGACCTCGCGTTGGGTCTCGAAATCGTCGGGTTGGCCCAGATAATCCACCGCCGTCGCGTCCATCAGCATGTTGAAGGCGAGCGCGGGGTCGTCGCGTAGGATACGTGCGACGCGCAGGATTTCTCCGCGGCTGACGTGAATACGATCTTCACCGCGAAAATTATGATGTTCCAGGACGAGATCGCCTAGCCGATCACTTACGATCTGCATCAGCGGCGATACGGTGATTACCGCCTGCTCTTTCGGCTGTTCGGGATTGTCAGCGGTCATAGGTCCGGCGCAGATAATCGATGCGGGTTTTGAGTTGTTCGACCGGCACCAGCAAATCCTGCTTGTGCCATAGCGAGCCTTGCCGCGAATAGCTCGAGATTTCGATCTGACGGCTCATCACGATCGCTTCTTCCGGGCAGGCCTCTTCGCATAGCCCACAGAACATGCAGCGCGCCATGTCGATATCGAAGATTTCAGGAAACCGCTCGACCTCGTCGGTGGTTTCAGCGGGAAAGATCGTGATGCAAGTGGTCGGGCAGGCCCATTCGCATAGACCGCACGCGACGCATCGCTCCTTGCCGTTGGCCATCTGCACCAGCACCGGCATCCCGCGCAAAGCGGGCGGCTGGACGAAACGTTGTTCCGGAAAATGGACCGCGAAATCCTGCCCACCACGGGCAAAACGGAAGAGGTTCGCGAAGAAATGCCTGGTCGAAACCCACAGCCCGACCAGGATCGAAAACCACGGCTGCACTTGCGCCCACGTCGCAACCGGACGTTTAACCTTTACAACTTCTATTGCCATCTCGTAAGGCCGGACCACCTTGAACGCAGCTCGCGGACTCGCCTGCTCGCTCCGCTTCGCTCCACTAACGGGGCTCACCATCGCCATCTTAACGGCTTTGCCCGGGCAGCGCACTATTCCGCCTTAATTTTCTTGCCGAGACTCGCGGACCAGTTTGCTCGCTTGGTGCCGGAACGCTCAGCCAGAAATGCAAACCCGCTTTATCGGCCGCTGGCGGCCGCGGGCTCGGCGCCCTGCCCGACTGCCGCTTTGGCGCGTTTCCAATAGCCGGGTATGATCAGCAAGGAAATGAGGTACAGGATGGTTGCGATAAAGTCCCAGAACATCCACGTCCGCCATCCCCAAGTCGCCGCCACCCATAGCAGCAACGGCGCGGAAAAGGCAACCCACGTTCGATAAATCATCTGGAAGAAAGACCATCCGGTGGCCTGCAAGGCGGCGGATATATCTTCCACGTACTCCGAATAGAGCGCGCACCAGGGAATAAAGGCAGCGGCGGTGATGCCGCCCAACAACACAGTAATTACGCTCAGCGCCGCCAGCCCGAGCGTCGGCGTGAAGTGCAACAACCACCAGATCAAAAGCGCAACCACCACCAGCGTGAGCACCAGCGAAATCGGTTTACGCGTGCGTAGCAGATCGGAAAACAAACCAGCCGGCACCAGCAGGATCAGGTTCAACAGCCAGAAATAGGAAGTTATCGTTGCCGCCTGCGCCGGACTGTAGTTGAACGCTTCGGTGAACATCAGTGGCCCAAAGCTTTGAATCGTGATCGCGGTAGTGAGAAACGCGACCACTCCCACCACCAGCACCCAGCTTTGCCATTTGCCCAGTAATTGACCGAAGGCATGCATCGCCGTGCCCGGACCTTCGGGCTCAGCTTCGCCCGACTCGTACGCCGCGCCGGTGGCCTCACTGTCGATCACCATCATGCGGAGCCTGGGGCTGAGGTCCTTGAGCCACAGTGCTACGGGAATGAAGAAGATGATCGCGATGATTCCCATAATCACAATCTGAGATTGCCAGGTA
>JBOHWM010000111.1:0-4077 GCA_050736555.1 Binataceae bacterium (SeqCode) | reverse complement strand
GTATACCGGCTTGCTCCGGCGCAAAACTCTTTTCCAGCTGATGGGTGCCAAACAGGTCGGTTTGTGTCTCGGTGCTGTTGCCGGCGCCCTTCACGATACGAATCATCTCGGCGAACTTGGCATCGGTAACATCGCGGCCTTTATCTTCGAGTTCGCGAATCGAGTGGTAAATCGCCTCTTGTGCGGGCTGGTTGTCGGGAAGCTGCCGTCCGATGATTACGCCGCGTGCGGGACGCATCCGGCCCAGCGTGACATCCCGAAACAGCGGCTTCGCCAGATTACGTAGCGCCACCGCGTCGGAAGCCATGCTTTCGTTGAGGTCGATCCCCTCACCCGCCAGTTCTTCAGGGGTCGCGCCGCTATCGCGCATGAACTTGGCCGCGTCGACCGCCGTCCCGCGGCCCTCGGCAATATTGATGCGGGCGCCAATCGCGCGCGCTTCTTCGTCGGTGGTGCCGGGCGCAAGGATTTGCGCGTTGAGCACGTCCTGGCCGGTGCGTTTGGCGAGCGCCAGCCTTTGATGGCCGTTAACGATCCAGAACTTGCCCGGCTCCGTTTCGTCCGGCAGCAGGGTGACCACCCCAGCCAACCGCGGATTGAAGCGCTTGGACTTATTTAGCGCGAGTCCAGCGCCTTCGGCGTTGCTGTTGAGTTTATACTGGAACCGCTCCGGCGCGGTCTTGATGGCTGTGACCGGAACACGCGAGATGTGCGCTCCGGGGGTGGCCTCCAGCGCGTTCAGCGCGGTGGCTGTGGGCTCTGAAGATTGCGAGTTCGGCGCGGAAGCCGCGCCAGATTCAGCATCAGGAGGCGGTGAACCGCCTCCGGCTGGAGGGCTTAGCGGTCCTTGGGCTCCGTTTGGGCTTGGCGGGACGCCCGCTCCCGAGCCTCCCGCTCCTTGCGACGGCGGATTCCCTCCAGTGCTCCCCTCAGAACCGCCGAATCCCACACCTCGTCGGGATCGTATTTCGGCCTCACTGAGTTTTCGTGGGGGTTCGCCTTGGGCGACATTGTTGTCATACGCTTCTACCTTATCCGCAATACCGCTGTCTTGCAGCTGATGAAATGTGTCAAGCGGCTTTGCACCTACCTCATTCAGTGTATACTCAGGGTCAACGAACCGTCCAGTGGCTTCGAATCGGGCCATCGCGCGACGCGCGGCCGCCAGCGGCGGCAAATCAACATGGGTAACCTCAACGTTGTAGCCGTCCTGTTTGAAGGTTCTTGCGACTTGAAGTATGCGCTGCGTGTTCTTGCCGGTGGTGTCGTATATGACGTTGCGGCGTTCATTCAGCAGCCGCGGCAGAATTTCCTTTTCCGCGACGTCAGCACTCTCGTCGTGTGCTAAGTCGGCCAACTTCGGATCGTAGCCCGGGATTTGTTCCTTTATCCGGTCGTTGTCGAGGATCGTGAAGCGGTCCGCGTCCGGCATTCCCGCGATGACGCTGGATTTGCCCGACCCCGGTCCACCCATCACGATGCGCAGGATTGGTTTTTCGCCGGGCGTCGGCGATGAGTTTGGATTGATAATCCGCTCGGCTATTTGCGCGTGCTCGGCCTGCGCCTCTGGTGTGTAATCACCGTTCTCGTCGGTATGCGCGGCCTTCGTGGTTGCATTCTCATCGCCGAGTGCCGCCCGCGCCTGCCGCACATCGGGGCGTTGCGCCACCTGATCGAGAAACGTCTGCCGCTCGGAGCCAATTTGGGCCTGCGCCGCCGCGCCCGGCTCCGTCGCGGGCGTTCCAAAGATTGTGACGGTGTAGGTGCCGTCCTTGTTCGTCTCCCTTATCGCGCCCAAATATCCAGGCTGTTCGCGAGCGCGCAGATAATTTATGCGCGCTTCGGATTCGTCGTCAAAGGTCATCGACTGCGACGGCCCAACCGTCATTCCGTCAATAGCATTCACATGAGCGACTTCATGTACCGCGGGACCGCTCGCCGTTTGAGCGGATTCGGGCACTGTGGCTTTCCGCCGCGATTTGGTCGACGGTGCGGTTTCCGGGGTTGCCACGCTCTGAGCGCCAAGCGCCGCGTCAGTGGAGGGCGGTTCGATAACCTCCAAGTCCTCGGGACTGAAGATGCGATGCCGTGGTAACGCCGCGGATTCAGGCGGCGATATAGGTTTCGCCGATGCGCCGGTCTCGGCGGCTTCCTCGGCTGCTTCAATCGGCCGCGTCAGCTTGCGACGCAATGCCAGTCGCGCGAAATAATTCGCATCATCCGATAGCCCCGCGTGAACGCCGACGCCGAGCACCACCGGCGCTGTCAGCCCGATCGCTTGTGCCGCCAGCGGGTGATTGGGCATCGCCTCGTCAAGCTTCTCCTGCCCCACGCCAAGCGCGTCCTGAATGCCGGCCTGAATCGCACCCGCCGCTGGTCCCTCGGTCCCCGCCGTCGCCAGCGTCATCAGGCTGGCGGGGTCGGTCAGGACATTGGTCAGCGCACGTCCAGCGACACTGCGGTCCACCACCCGCTTAAGCCGCGCGGGTGTGACGCTCTGGCTGATCTTCGATGCGGCGGGAGTCTGCGGCATGCCCATCGCGCCGGATTGCGCCCCCGCCAGCAGGATGCGCGCGCCCAGCGGCGACAGGCCGTGCTCGACGCCTGCGACGGCCGGTCCCACGATCGGCATCTCGCGCACAATGCGCCGCATCCACGACGGTTGGCCGGGTTTACTCCCAGGTGCCGGCTTTGCCGCATTTATCTTCAGTGGTGAGAAAACCACTGTTTCACGCGATGGCGTGATAACGTCGAAATCAGAAGCGGAAAGCGTCCCGGCTGGGGAAGTCGGGGGACTTATGACCTCGAAGTCGGAAGCGTCCATCAATGCGTTCCCGCTTTTGGCGCGCGTTCGCTGCCATCAGGGAACCGATACAGCGGACGCCCATCCGGCATCGTGCCCACCAGTGTGCCAGTGCCAATTCCAGGAACGCTGATCGTTGGCGCCGCCTCGCTCCCGCTTGGCGCTGGTACCGGCGCGGGCGCAACAGCGGTCTTCTTCTCGGGCGCCCCCACGCCCGGTTCCGGGACGGTCGCGGCACCCGGCTTTCCCATCAACGAGCCATTGGTAATGTTCACGCCCAGGTGCGCGGCGTACTCGCGCAAGCTCGGATGCGGAACACCACCGCCAGCGCCGCCCATCGACAGCTTCATCTTGCCGGGATTCGCCGGGTCCGGCACCAGCTGTGGCATGCCGCTCGATGGTGGATAAAACCGCTTGTACAACGACATGACCGTGTTGATCCGCTGGCTTGGCTTCATCGAAGGAAGCTGCGCCGCGATATCCGGAAAGGCCGTCCGCGTAGCCGCCGCCGCCACCGCCGGTGAACGCTCGTAGCGTGGCGCAACCGGCACGGTCGCGAAGCCGCCCCTGCCGTTCGGGCTGACCGCCATCTCGTAAGGTTTGCCACCCGGCCCGACGCCCGCAAAATATTGTGGTTTTTCCGGCTGGCGTTTGGCCGCCAACATGGCATTGAGCGCCTCGCGCCATTGTTCGCGCGTCGCTGTCTCCGGTGTTATCCCGCCGGGCAGATAAACTTCGGCCTGTTGTTTCCACTGGGCCGGCCGTGATGGCCGGTTAAGCCGCTGATTCTCAAGCCCGAGCCGCTGATTCTCCATCCCCAGCATGGAGTTGCGATAGTTCCGCTCGTCCCCGATTTGGCGCAGGCGCAAAGTGGCCTGTTGCTGACGGTCGCGCTCCTTCCGCTCGGCCTCCTGGGAGGCACCATAAATCTGCAAGCCCTCGAGGCCGCCTTGGGCCAGCGCCTGCAGCGGCGACAGCGGGGCATAACGTCCGCGCGCCGCCAGCGTACCGAGTCCCGCGCCCAGCAACGCCAGCGCGATATTGCGCCGATTGTCGTTGCGCCGCTGCTCGATCGGCTCGGCGTCAACATTGTCAGGAGTACCGTCAGGCACGTTAGCTCTCCCAGTTCCGCATGTGGCTCATCAGGGCCATTAGCCTTTGTCCCTCCGGCGTTCCCATCAACCGCACCAGACCTTGCACTTGCGGATGGAGGAACGTCGGCGATGACATCAGCGGCAATGCCCCGGCTGAAGCGGTCGGCCGCGTTGCTCCGC
>JBOHWM010000110.1:0-5411 GCA_050736555.1 Binataceae bacterium (SeqCode) | reverse complement strand
CTCCAGGCCCGCGGGTACCGATCCGTCCGCCCGCGCCGGCGCCACCTGTCATACGGGACAGATGGGCCCATTGACGAGTCAGGCGCGGCTGCATATAGGCGAGCTGCGCGATTGCGACCTGCAGCTTGCCCTCCAGCGTACGTGCTCGTTGCGCGAAAATGTCGAGGATGAGTTGGCTACGATCGATCACTCGGAGCTTGAGTTCATTTTCGAGATTACGCGCTTGCGCGGGGCTCAAGGCGTCGTCGAAAATCGCCAAAGTAGCGCCTCGTTCATGTGCGAGGGCTCGCACTTCGGCGGCCTTGCCGCGGCCGATAAAAGTGCGGGGATCGGCCGCCTTGAGTTTTTGCTGAACTTGCGCGGCAACCTCCGCGCCGGCACTTTCGGCCAGAGTGCCGAGCTCGGCGAGTGACTCATCCTGCGCGAGTTCGTGGTGATCGGAAGCGCCACTTAGCTCGACACCGACCAGAACCGCGCGTTCAGTTGCCGCCAACGGCGGATTACCGGTCCAACTCAGAAGCAAATCCTCCTGGCAGGGTGGCAAAAAATGCGAGGTCACCGGAATTGAACGTAACCGGTATCAACACCCTGCGTGAAACGGCCTCTTCCTCCATCTTCCCTCCCGCGCTTTTGCGAAGCAGAAACAGAGGAGCGGCGGGCTATGCCTTATCGACCGCCTGCTTCGCGCGTTACACCGATTTTACCAGAAACCGCGGCCCGGGCCGAAACCAGCCGTACGACAGAGTTTAGTGCAACTGGACCGCATTGGGAGCGAGCAATTGCTCGACTTCCGCCACGAAGCCTTCGGTTGGTGCCACGCGATAGTCGTCGCCCAACAGCAGAATAGCCTCGCGGCCGTCCTCGAAACCCAGATGAAGGTACGTTATTGAGCCGCCGTTATAGCGTCGCAACAGTTCCTTGAGCCGTTCAAGGTCTCCGTTCTCCAAACGGCCACGCGGCGCCCGGATGCGCACCTCGCGCACGGCGTCAGTCAGCGCTGAGCCGAGCGGCTTGAGTTCGTCGAGGATTATCTGAGCGCGCTCATCGTCAACGTCGAGCTTGCCCTTGGCTACGACGGGTTCGTCGCCAAGCAGTGCCGCCTCGCATTTTTGATAGGTTTCGGGCCAAGCGATACATTCGACGACGCCGTCGCGATCTTCCAGCGAAAAGGTCGCGTAACGCTTGCCCGATTTGTTGTTCTTGAGCTTGAGCGCCTGCACCACGCCGGCCACACGCACTTGGCTGCCATCGGGCGCCGACGACAGACTGGCGGTGGTCAGTCCGCTGATGCGCCGGAGTTCACGATCGTACTTGTCGAGCGGATGCGCGGTAATATAGAAGCCCAAGGTTTCTTTTTCGTACTTGAGCATCTCCTTGTGCGGCCATTCCGGAATCGCCTCGCGCGGAGCAGGCGCGGGCGCCGCGACGCCATGGCCGAACAAGCCCATCTGATTCCGCGCGGCGTCATCCTCGGCACGTTGAGTGATTTTCACCGCGCCATCCATTTGCGCGAACAGGGCGGCCCGTGAGACCCCGCTGAAATCAAAAGCGCCGCACTTGATCAACGCTTCCAGTACGCGACGATTTACCATCTGGGTTCCAAGGCGAGTGCAAAAATCCGAAATGCTCGCAAACAGTCCGCCGTTCTCGCGAGTCGCGATAATCTGCTCCGCGGTCTTGAGCCCAACTCCGCGGATGGCGGCGAGGCCAAACCGGATCGCTTCGCCGCTGACCATGAATTTGACGCGGCTCTGGTTGACGTCGGGCGGCAGTACCGCGATCCGCATCTCGCGCAGGGCCGCGATATTTTTGTACGTTTTGCCCGCGTCATCCATGTCCAGCGACATCAGCGCGGCCATGAATTCATGTGGGAAATGCGCCTTCAGGTATGCGGTAGTGTAAGTCGTTAAAGCATATGCGGCGGCGTGAGAACGATTGAAGCCGTAGGAGGCGAAAGTCGCGATTTTTTCGAAAATTCTCTCGGCCATTGCCTTATCGACGCCATTCTTTACCGCGCCCGAGATGAAGTTCTCGCGCTCGCGCTGCATCACGGCGATATTTTTCTTGCCCATCGCGGCGCGCAGGATGTCGGCCTGCTCCAGCGTATAACCGGCTAGCGCCTGCGCCGCGCGCATCACCTGTTCCTGGTAGATGATGACGCCGTGTGTGTCGCGCAAGACTGGTTCGAGCAGTGGATGATCGTATTCGACCGACTCCTTCCCGTGTTTGCGATGGATGAAAGGTTCGACCGTGCCAGCGTCCAGCGTGCCCGGCCGGAACAGCGAAATGGCCGCGATGACATCCTCAAAGCATGACGGTTTAAGTTCGGTGAGAAAACGGCGAAACCCCGAACCTTCCATCTGGAACACGCCCACGGTGTCGCCGTGCGCGAGCAGGCGATAACTTGCGGGGTCGTCGAGATTGAGCTGCGCGAGATCGGGTGGAATTTTACCTCCGGCGCGGACCAACTCCAGCGTGTTGGCTATGACGGTGAGATTCTTCAGCGCGAGAAAATCGAACTTGATAAGCCCGATTTCCTCAACTCCCTTCATCGAGTACTGAGTGATCGCCAGCGCCTGGTCATCGCGCTCCTTGTCCGCATAGAGTGGCACCAGGTCCGCGAGTGGCTGGTCCGCAATCACCACCCCGGCGGCGTGCCGCGAGGCATGGCGCAGCAGTCCTTCGAGCTTAAAAGCGTACTCGAAAAGCTCTGGATATTTCTCGTGCTCCGCTCGCAGGCGCGGCTCCATCTCCAGCGCGTCTTTGAGTGGAAAGTCGCGCCCCTGCTTCGGCGCCGGATAAAGCTTCACGATGCGATCGGTTTCCGCGAAAGACAGACCAAGCACCCGGCCAACGTCACGGATGGCCTGCTTCCCCTTGATGGTCCCGAACGTGATGATCTGCGCGACCCGGTCCGAGCCATATTTCTGGCGCACGTAGGCCAGTACCTCGTCGCGGCGCTCAAAGCAGAAGTCCACGTCGATATCGGGCATCGAGCGACGCCCCGGATTCAGCCAACGCTCGAACAGCAGTTTGTGCTCGATCGGATCAACTCCGGTGATACGCAGCGCGTAAGAGACCAGGCTGCCAACCACCGAACCGCGGCCGGGGCCGACTGGAATTCCGCTGTCGCGCGCATATTTGATGAAATCGGCGACGATCAGCAGGTAGCCGGAGAAGCCCATCTCGCGGATGACAGGCAGTTCGCGTCCGAGGCGTTCGTAATAGGGCGCTTCATCGAAATCGCCTCGCCGCCTATGCAGTTCCTTGAGACGCTCGGCGAGGCCTTCTTCGACGTGCCGACCGAGTAGTTCGTCGAGTTCGCGGGGATCGATGTCGCCTTCGTCAACCTTGGGAGAGCGCGGCTCATCAGGCGCCGCATCGTCCGCGTTGTTGGCGGCGCCGTTTTCGATCGCATCGTTTTTCCGCGCCCACGCCGGATTGAAAATAGGGAAATGGAACTTGCCGAATTCGAATTCGAAATCAACCCGATTGGCGATTTCGACGGTGTTGCGCACCTCTTCGGAATCGGCGCCAAAAGCCGCCGCCATTTCCTCGGGCGTCTTCACGTAGAGTTCGTCCGTATCAAAACGCCAGCGGCTGTCGTCAGCCATGGTCTTGCCGGTTTGGATACAAAGCAAAACCTCATGCGCGCGCGCGTCGTCGCGATGCAGATAATGGCAATCGTTGGTCGCGACCAGAGGTAGGCCGACTTTACGCCCGATATCGCGCAACGCTCCGTTGAGCGGCCCGTGAAGCTTATTGTCCTGCAACTCGAGATAAAAACGACCAGGGAAAGTGCGCGCGTACCATTGCGCGACTTCGCATGCCTTGTCGATGCGATCGGCCCGCAACCATCGCGCGATTTCGCCGGAAAGACAGCCTGACAACACGATCAACCCGTCGGAACGTTCGGCCAGAATGTCTTTATCTATTCGTGGTTTGTAATAGAGGCCGTCGGTGTATGCGGCGGTCAGCAAATGGCAAAGATTGCTGTAACCTTTGCGCGACTGCGCCAGCAGAATCAGATGAAAGTTGCCGCCGCCGTCGAAATCGTCGCTCTTCGGAATCTGCGAGCGGTCGGTGCGTTTGCCCGGCGCTAAATAAGCCTCGCATCCAATGATCGGCTTGAGCCCGCTCTGCCTTGCTTTAGAAAAGAATTCGACCGCACCGAACATGTTTCCATGATCGGTCATCGCGATCGCCGGCATCCCGGAGGTTTTGGCGTGTTGAATAAGCGGGCCAATCTTGTTGGCGCCGTCGAGCAAGCTGTACTGCGTATGAACGTGAAGATGAACGAAACTCATCGTGAAGCGCTGACCTCCTCCGCCTCATCCGAGTCCACGCCGCACCACGAGGGCGTGATCATGTGCCGCCCGGTCAAAGAACCGGGACGGCACAAACAGCGCCCGCAGGCTTAATCGCGGCCGCGCGGACCGCCATTGTGAGCGCGCCCAATCCAACGCCGGCGGGCGGCAGCGAATCCACGCGCCGTGCGGCTAGCCTTTTTTCCCGCCAGTCGCACCGGCGCCAGTTTCTTTGGGCGCAGCCTCGGCCGCGGCTGGTGTTGCCGCTGTCGCTGGAGCGCCTGCCGCTGGTACTTCGGTGGCCGCGGCGGCTTCCGGAGCCGCAACGGGCACTTCAGCCACCGTAGGCGGCAATACTGTCACGACGGGATAATCAGTATCAAAGATCGGTTTGACGTTACCGCCAAATTGAATGGCCGAAACGTGAACCACGTCATGAATTCCCAGGCCGGTCACGTCTACTTCGACCGACTCGGGAATTTCGAGTGGCAGGCATTCGACTTCCACCTGACGTTCGAGCGGTTGCAGAATACCACCGTCGACCACTCCGGCCGCGCGGCCCGTGAACTTAAGCGGAACCGACACGCGCAAAGCCCTTGTGAGGTCAACTTCGTAAAAGTCCGCGTGGAGGATCTGACCGGATACCGGCGCACGCTGGATTTCCTTGATAATGACGTGTTTGTGGTCAAATTCCGGGGAGCCGGAGGTCAGCCGAATCAAGCGCTGGCGCGCCGCCGTGGCGACGCGCGATTTGAGTTCAGCCGCGCTGACCGCGATCGCCGCCGCCACGCCGCTGTTGCCATAGATGATGGCGGGGACGCGTCCCTCATGGCGCAGGCGATTGGCCAGCCCTTTCGGGCGAGTCGCCCTTTTCTCACAAGCCAAGTCAACGGTTTCCATGAATTCCCTTCAATCAAACTATGGCCCGCTCAGTTGAAGAGCGAGCTCACTGATTCTTCGCTGTGGATACGCCGAATCGCCTCCGCGATTAAACTGGCGACCGACAACACTTTCAAATTCATCAACTCCGCCTGCGCCTTATGACGCAACGGAATACTGTTGGTGGTGATGATTTCCTTGATCGATGAATGGTTGAGCCGTTCA
>JBOHWM010000109.1:0-5422 GCA_050736555.1 Binataceae bacterium (SeqCode) | reverse complement strand
GCCTGACAGTAATCGTTTTGAGAGGGGTTCACCGCGAAATCCGTGCACAAGCCGTACCCTCGATTCCAAGCGCCGCGCGCAATCCCGCAATTGTTCACTGAGCGAGCGCATCCGCGAACGAGCGATCAAAGTGAAAGGGGCACATTAGCGAAGTTGGATGCGAAGTGAGCGCACTACGCGCGCGTGAAGAAATCGACGTGACCTGGATTCGCTAGTTGGAGCGCACTAGCGCCGCCGTGGGCGGAGCGAGCGGACGAGTCTCGATGTGGCCGGCGACTGGCAGCCTCGCGCGCCCCACGGAGTTGCGTTTATGACGAGTCGGAAAGGCACGTGTCAGAATGCGAATCGTTCGGAATTTCCCTGGCGTCAATCCGCGGTGTCGCCTATCGGCATACTCTCGACGCTGTTCTCCAGATGGCTATGATAACGGCCGTAGCTGAAATAGATGACAAGCCCGATCGCCATCCAAACCACGAAACGAAGCCAGGTTAGCGGCTCCAGCTTATACATCAGAAAACTGCAAAATACCGTCCCAAGAATCGGCACCAGCGGCACCAGCGGCGTGCGAAACGGCCGGTTAAGCCACGGCTCCTTATGACGCATGATCCAGACACCAAGGCATACCAGGACAAAGGCGAACAAGGTGCCGATATTGGTCAATTCCGCGATTTCCTCGATTGGCAGGAAGGCCGCCGCAAGCCCGACCGCAATTCCGGTAAGGGTAGTGGGAACGTAAGGTGTACGGAAGCGCGGATGCGGGCGGCTGAAGACCGGCGGCAGCAGACCGTCACGCGAAATCGCGTAGAAAATTCGCGATTGGCCAAATAGCAACACCAACAGCACCGAGGTCAGCCCCGCTACCCCTCCGATTGAAACCGCCCCCGCGACCACGTTGAGCCCGCGAATCACGAAAGCCGAGGCAAGCGGCGCGCGCAGATCGATCAGATTATAAGGCACCATCCCGGTGAGCACGGCCGAGACCGCGATATAGAGCACGGTGCATACGAACAGCGAAGCGAGAATTCCGATCGGCAAGTCACGATTGGGATCAATCACCTCTTCGGCCGCGGTGGAAACCGCGTCGAAACCGATATAAGCGAAGAAAATGTAAGCGGCGCCTTTCATCACACCGCTCCATCCGAACGGCGCAAAGGGCGACCAATTGGCGGGCTTGACGTAAAACGCACCGACCGCAATTACAATCGCGATTGCGAACAGCTTGATAACCACGATGATTGCGTTGAGGCGCGCGCTTTCAGATATGCCGACGTACAGGATCGCCGAGATGAGCAGCACGATGATCAATGCCGGCAAATCCATGATCGCGCCGGGAACCGCGCCCGGGGCATGCGTCCATGCGGATGGCAAATTGATGCCCATACCCGTGAGCAGAACGCCGAAGTATCCTGACCAGCTCGCCGCCACCGCCGCCGCGCCGACGGCGTATTCGAGCACCAGGTCCCATCCAATAATCCATCCGACCAATTCGCCCATGGTGGCGTAGGAGTACGAATAGGCGCTGCCCGCAATCGGGATCATGGCGGCAAACTCCGCATAACACAGCGCCGCCATCGCGCATGCGAAGCCTGCCACCACAAATGACAGCGTGAGTCCGGGACCGGCGAATTTGGCCGCCGCCACACCCGTCAGGACGAAGATGCCGGCGCCGACAATCGCGCCGATCCCGAGCAGCGTCAGGTCAAGCGCGCCGAGTGCGCGCTTGAGGCCGCCCGCATGCGGTGCGGCTTCGGCTAATAGGGTCTCGGTGGGTTTGCGCCTGAGCAGTTGGCGCCGTATTTCCCCTGAGCTTGTCCGCACCGCAATCGTCCCCTCAAACTGCCATCAGCGCCCGGGTGAGTAGCCGCTCGAACCAGGTAAAATATGCGCGGAAATTGGGACCAGCCGCGACGGCGTTGCGGCGCGCACGCCGTTCACCATGAAGCGTAGCCGCCGTCGACCGAGACAATTGTGCCGGTCACGTAACTTGAGGCGGCGCTGGCAAGGTAAATCACCGTGCCGCGGATTTCATTGGGGTGGCCCAGCCGATTGAGTGGCGTCGCCTGCTCCATTCTTTCGCGATTGCTGGCTTTGGCAATTCCGCCTTCGGTCGCTTCGGTGGGAATCCATCCTGGTGCGATCGCGTTAACCAGGATGGCATACGGTGCCCATTCAACCGCCAGTTGCCGCGTCAGATTACCGAGCCCGGCCTTGGTCGCGGTATAAGCGGAGAGCCGGTAAATGGAGCTTGCGACGAGGGCGTAGATCGAAACCATGTTGATGATGCGGCCGGGCCGTTTGAGCTCGATCAGACGGCGCGCCACGCGCTGCGCCAGCATCATCGGCGCGGTTAGATTGGTTGCCAGCGCGGCGTCCCAGGTCGCGCGCGGCAGATTTTCCGCGCGCCCGGTCGGCGAAATACCAGCGTTGTTGACCAGAATATCGGCGTCGCCCAGCCGCGTGCGCACCGTCTCCATCAGGCGATCGAGTTCAGTATCAACCGTAATGTCAGTTTGGACCCCAATCGCACGCACCTGGTAGGTCCGGGCAAGTTCGATTGCGAGCTTTTCGACGCGTTCACCACGGCGGGCCGCCACCGCAACGTCGGCCCCCGCCAACGCCAGCGCATGCGCACATTCGACGCCTAATCCCGACGACGCTCCGGTCACCAGCCCGATATGGCCGCGCAGCGAGAACAGCGAATCGAGGGAGTTCATCGGCACCAGAGACTCATGCCAGTGCGCCGCGGGCGGCATCGGCAGCGGCGCTTAGCGCGAACTCGATATCGGCGCGCTCAAGGCCGTAATGCGTAACAGCGCGAAACGCGGTTGGTCCGCGTGCGCCAACCAGCACTCCGCCGCGCTTGAACGCTTCGAAAAAGCGCGCCGCCTTTTCCGCTCCCCCTTCGATCTCGAATACGACCATGTTGGTAGGGCGTACGACAGGCCGCACGCGCAGGCCTCCGACGCTTTGCAATCCTTCGGCCAGCGCGCGAGCGTTCTCGTGATCGTCGGCAAGCCGGTCGATCATGTGATCGAGTGCGATTACACCGGCGGCCGCGAAAATCCCGGCCTGCCGCATCCCGCCGCCCAGTGCTTTACGAGTGCGCCGGGCCCGCGCGATAAATTCTTCGCTGCCACACAGCAGTGAGCCCACCGGACATGCGAGTCCCTTGGAAAGACAGAACGAAACCGTATCGGCGTGCGCGCCGATTTTCGCCGCACTGGTTTCGAGCGCCAGCGCCGCATTGAAAATCCGCGCGCCGTCGAGATGGACGGGGAGACCGCGGCGATGCGCCAATTCCGCCACAGCCGCCATGTGCGACAACTCAACCGCCGCGCCAGCGCATAGATTATGGGTGTTCTCGAGCGCAACCAGGGCCGGCGCGGCAAAATGAGCGTCGGCGGGGCGCTCGAGCTCCGCCCGCAGTTCGTCAAGCTCGAGCTCGCCATTTTCACAGTTGCGCACGGGCGTCATCACGACGCCACCAAGCGCGGCTGCGCCGCCGGCTTCATAGACGTAGCTATGCGCCTGAGAGCCAAGCAGGGCTTTGGTGCCGCGCGGACAATGAGTCAGCAGCGCGGCGAGATTGGCCATCGTGCCGCTCGGCACGATCATCGCGGCGGGTTTGCCAACTATCGCCGCCGCCTTCCGCTCCAGGCGATTAACCGTGGGGTCTTCGCCGTAAACGTCGTCACCCAATTCCGCATGTGCCATCGCCTCGCGCATCGCGGGGGTCGGCAGCGTCACCGTGTCGCTGCGCAGATCGATCAATTTGCGGTTCGTCGCGATCGGCGTCGCTCCTTATTTTTTATTTGATCAACGTCGTTCATTCGGGAAAAATCGCGCTGACGATCTCGTTAATGGCGCGTTTGCTGTCAGTCTCATCGGTTAATGACCAGGTCACGGCGACAGTGGCTGCCCGCCGCGGCGCGATACCCTGCTGGATCAACTCACCGGCATAGATCAGAAGGCGGGTCGAGACACCCTCTTCCAATCCCGACGCTTTGAGATTGCGCACTTTTTCGCCTAACAGCGCGAGTTGGTATGCCATCTCATGATCGACACCCGATTCGTGCGCGATAATCTGCACTTCTTTTCCCGCCGGCGGATAGTTGAACTCAATCGTGACGAAGCGTTGACGCGTCGAATGCTTGAGGTTTTTCTGGATGCTCTGATAGCCGGGATTATAGGAGATCACCAGCAGGAATCCGGTATGCGCTTCCAGGGTCTCGCCGCGCTTTTCAATCGGCAAAATACGCCGATGATCGGAAAGCGGATGGATCAGCACGGTGGTGTCCTTGCGCGCCTCAACGATCTCGTCGAGATAGCAAATCGCGCCGCGGCGCACGGCCTGCGTCAGGGGACCGTCAACCCATACGGTTTCGTCGGCCTGGATGAGGAAACGTCCGACCAAGTCGCTGCCGGTCAAGTCCTCGTGGCAGGCGACGGTGATAAGTTCGCTCGGCCCTTCACCGTTAGCCGCCAGTTGATGGGCCATGTGCTCCACAAAACGGGTTTTGCCGCATCCCGTGGGCCCTTTGAGCAGGACCGGCAGGCGGGCCTGGTAGGCGGCGGTAAAAATCGTCACCTCGTCGCCGATTGGCAGATAATAGGGAGTGTTGCTTGGATCGAGGTGGCGGACTTCCGCGCCCTCGTGGCTGCCCTGCATGCGGCTGTCGAATTTTTTTAGCTCGATCGCCATTGGATACCTTTGTTGCGGGCGATGGTCCGGCCATGCGTCCCGCGCGCCATCCCTTGGATGATGCGATTGTAGGAAAGCGTGCGCCGATGGTTCAAGGCCGCTTCGGCATCAGCAACGAACCGGTCTTGCCGTCCCGTATTTCGTAACCGCGCGCTTCGATTTCACGTCGCAATTCGTCCGCACGCTGAAAATCATGGGCCGCACGGGCCTGATCGCGCTGTGCACGAAGATTTTTGATTTCGGCTGGAAAGGCGCGCGGCGCGTTCACCTCTCGCAGGCGTTGTTCGAGATTAAACCCGATAACCCGATCGAATCCCTTCAGTGTATTCCAGACATGACGTTCATTCCGACGATTGGATTCGGCGATCATCTCGAACACGACGGCGAGAGCTTGTGGAGTATTTAGATCATTATTCAGAGCATCGTGAAAGCGTTCTCGATAACCTGCCGCCCATGAGATGTCATCGCCGCTGTCTGGTACGCCGCGAACGAATTCGTTGATGTAGTCGAGGTTCTTCGCGGACGCGCGCACCGCGTCCAGGCTGAACGCCAACTCGGAGCGGTACTTCGCGCCGAAACAGAAAAGACGAAAGGCCAGCGGATTGATTCCCGCCGCGATCAGGTCGTCCAGGATCGGAAAGCGGCCGGCGCTTTTGCTGATCTTCGCCCCTTCCATCCCGACCAGAAACGCGTTGTGCACGAAGTAGTGCACGAACGGAT
>JBOHWM010000108.1:0-4523 GCA_050736555.1 Binataceae bacterium (SeqCode) | reverse complement strand
CCGTCAACATCTGCGAGCGCGCGCTGGAACTCAACGAGGAGCCACAGCTCAAGCCCTATATCGACATTCCGCGCATGGCGGCGATTGCGCAGTCAATGGTCAAGGACAGCCTTGATGCTTTCATGCGCGACGATACCCGGCTGGCGGAAGAAGTAATCGACCGCGATGATGAAGTCGACGGGCTCAACTACCAGATTTACCGCGAACTGTTGAGCTACATGGCCGAAGATCCGCAAACCATCGCGCGCGCGACGCGCATTCTGTTCGTTTCCAAATACCTTGAACGCATCGCCGACCATGCGACTAATATCGCCGAAATGGTTGTCTACATGGTCAAAGGCCGCACCATCCGCCATATGGACAAAAAGCCGAGTAGCAGCACATGAACCAGGCCGCCGATACTTGCCGGCGTATTCGTCAGAAAATCCTGATCGTCGAGGACGAGGGCGATATTCGCGAACTGTTGCGCTACAACCTCGCGCGGGAGGGTTTCGCGATTGAAGAAGCCGGCGACGGTGCTGAAGCGCTTGAGCGTATCGAACGGCGCGCGCCAGATTTGCTCCTGCTCGACCTGATGCTGCCGCGGATGTCCGGGCTTGAGTTGTGCCGCCGGATACGATCCACTCCCGCCACCGCGACATTGCCCATACTGATGCTGACGGCGCGCGGGGCCGAAGTTGATCGTGTGCTTGGGCTTGAAATGGGGGCTGACGATTACGTCGCCAAGCCGTTCAGTCCGCGCGAAGTGGCGGCAAGAGTCAAGGCCTTGCTGCGCCGCGCCAATCCGCCCGCCGATGCGAGCGCGCCAGGCGTCCACCAGCGCGGGCGGCTGCGGATCGATTTCGGCACCTACGAAGTATTTGTCGACAACATCAAACGTGAATTGGCGCTGCGCGAATTTGAGTTGCTGCGCTTCTTCGTGGAACATCCGATGCGCGTGTATAGCCGTGAGCAGTTGCTCGATCTGGTATGGGGCCGCGACACCTATGTTGAGCCGCGCACGGTCGACGTTCACGTGCGGCGCCTGCGCCAGCAAATCGAGCGCGACGACGCGAACCCCGAATTGATACTGACCGTTCGCAGCGTGGGCTACCGTTTCAACCCGGAGGCTCTTGATTAGATTCCACCCGCGCCTTGCCGTAATCATCATAGCCAGCCTGCTGCCGGCGGCGGCGGCGCTGATTGCGCTGGCGGCGGGAGCGGCAGTCTCCGTGGCCTGGGTTGTCCTAGTGATCGTGCTCGGGCTGATCTTCGGTACCTTTTTCGCTCTTCCACTCCGACGCGAAGAGCGCCGCCGCACGGAACGGCTCGACGCACTGGCCAGTGCGCTTGACCGCCGTCAGCGGCCTTCTTTCCTGCAGGAAAATCGCGGCGGCTCCGCGCGCGCGCAGCTTCATCTGGCCGAATCCGCCGATACCATTATCAAGGAGCTCATCGCGCTCGACGAGCAGCGTGATGAATTCGAAGCCATTCTGCGCAGTATGACGGAAGCCGTGGTGGTCACCGGCCGGCGCGGTGAAGTGGTGCTGCTCAACGGCGCCGCCCGGCGCATGTTCGAGCTTGCGCCCGAAGCCGACTATAGCGGACGCGACTTCGTCGAGTTGTGCCGCGACCCGCGCCTCCAGGAATTTGTCAGTCAGGCAACGAGGCCGGGCGAGGCGACCGTTTTCAACGGCGAGTTCGTGATCCAGAATCCCGCGCCGCGCTATCTGCAGGTCAACGCCGCGCCCGTGCGCCAGGCCGCCGGCACTGGCGCCACATGGGTAATGGTGTTCCACGACATCACGCAGCTAAAAAGCTACGAGACTGTGCGCGCGGATTTTGTCGCCAATCTCACTCATGAATTGCGCACCCCGCTGAGCGCCATCCGCGGTTACGCCGAGACGCTGATGCAGGGCGTCGATGATCCCGAGACCGGCCGTCGTTTCCTTGGCATCGTCGAGCGCCAGTCGCGCCGTCTTGCACGCCTCATTGACGATCTGGTCTCGCTTTCCGACCTCGAACGCGGCCTGACTCCGCTGAAATTCGAAACGCTGGCGCCCCATCGTGTGATCGAGGAAGCCGCCGAACTGATGCGCGAGCAGGCTCGGCGGCGCGAGATCACGCTCGAAGTGAAAAATTCCGACCAGCTAGCGCCGATTCGAGCCGATCACGACCGCATGCATCAGGTGATGGTTAATCTGCTCGACAATGCGCTGAAGTATACGCCGCGCGGTGGCCACGTCCGTGTTGAAACGCGCGCGGCGCCGAATCCGGCGGGCGCGGAAATGCCAGGCATTGAATTCATTGTCGCCGATACCGGTGAAGGTATTCCCATCGCTGATATCCCGCGCCTCACCGAGCGCTTCTATCGGGTCGATCGGGCGCGTTCACGCGAACTGGGCGGCACCGGCCTTGGCCTCGCAATCGTCAAACACATCGTGCAACTCCATCACGGCAGTCTCAAAATCGACAGCCGTCTGCGCGAAGGCACTACGGTGTGTGTATGGATACCGGCGGCGGGAAACTGATCGCGTTTCGCGCGATTCAGTACTGCGCATATTGGCTCGCACGCGCCGTGAACGTGCAATCAGCACTGGACAGCGACACGGTTGTGAAACAAACGCTATGGTATTTATAGGAAGAATGATCCGTAAACTTCGCCGTCATCCAGACGGACTCAGGATGAGCTTCAAAAAAGTGATGTTGGTGAACGGCGATGAAGTTTATCGACAATCTGACCTTCCTGCTTTAGCGAATTTCGCTACACGTGGTTGATATCAAGCACTGCGTCAATTTCGTGATTACCGCCGTTGAGAGCGTGGTCGTCGGCCAAGGATGCGGTGCTTTTCGTCTCCATCGAACTCCCCCTGGATGAGAGCGGTGTGCCCTTTGCCGCGAAGTGTCAGGTGTAATTTGGCGAAGCCTGCAAGGCTGGCTTTGTACAGAAGCGCCTGCACCTAGGTCACGCCGGCGCCGATACTTCCGCGGCTAACGCAGAACGCATTAAACCGCATCCACAACGGAGGTCAAGCTTCGCGGCGCCGAATCGATTCGAGTAAAAGGGCGGCCTAGGGGGAGCTTTCCAGAAGCGCATCACGCATAGTATGTTGGTTGACAATGCGAAGATTGCACTTCGAGAAGCGGCAGTATCAGCCGAACCTTGGTGCAGTGAGCATTGGAAGAGATTGCCGATGAATCCAGCAAACACTTATCAGCAGCAGCTGCGCGACGAGATAGCCGCGGTCGAAAAAGAAATCGATTCGCACAACCAACAAGTTGAGCTTTTTAACAAACGCCTGGAAGGACTCAGGCGAGCCCTCGAGTTGTTTGATTCGGAACATTCCGCGATTTCGGAGTTGTTGCGGACCGCCGGCGTTGACGGCGAGATTGATCAACCTGCGGGCTTTAAAGCGGGAAAGTTCGCTTCGAATCCAAAAGGGCAAGCGCGCCGGCGGCAGACCAGTGCTGGTCATCAAGGCAGTGGAGCGGGACAGGCGCATCCGCAAAGAGGCACTGGCAAAGCTGACACGACGCCGCGGCTCAAACGCGTCGACATGATTGCCGCGGCGCTCAAACGCCATCCCAGACTCAGTGTACGGGAACTAATCGCAGCACTCGATCAGCAATTCAAGTGGAAAACCTCGGAAAGTGCCGTTACCGCCCACCTGTACACCAATCCTGGAAGGTTTGTGCATACCAAGGCCGATCCAGTGAGTAAGCGTCCGGTCGTCTGGTCATTAAAGTAGTATCAGCTACGTCACATCCCCGTCTTTAGCAGCTTTCGTCAGTAAAATAGCCACGGACGCTGCGGCGCAGGATGGAGGAAAAATATTGAGACGCCTGTCACATCTTCAACAACAGTGGAGTTCTATACCGAGGGAGGACAGTCAGAGGATTGTAACTCTTTCGGATTTAATGGTGGAAATCGCAGTATTCGTGGGCCTACTATAGTCAATTGGTACTGGCCTGCCCCCCAAACGCCCAGCAGTTTTGAGGTAGAGTCCGTCGACTGAAAAGGAGACGGGCAATGAACGGCAGCCGATTCAGCGAGGAGCGGATCATTGGGGTGCTGCGCGAGCACGAGGCGGGGGCGAAGACCGATGAGGTCTGCCGGCGCCACGGGATCTCAAGCGCAACCTTCTATAAGTGGAAAGCGAAGTACGGCGGGCTCGAGGTCTCCGAGGCGCGCCGGCTGAAGTCGCTGGAGGACGAGAACCGGCGGCTGAAGAAGCTGCTGGCCGAAGCGATGCTCGACAACGCGATGTTGAAGGACGTTGCTTCAAAAAAATGGTGACGCCCGTCGCCAGACGGGAAGCTGCGGCTCACCTCAGCCAGCACTACGAGGTGAGCCAGCGGCGAGCGTGCAAGGCGATCGGCGTCGATCGCAGCGTCGTGCGCTATCGCAGCCGGCGACCGGACGACGGCACGATCCGCGTCCGGCTCCGTGAGCTGGCGGCGGTCCGCCGGCGCTTCGGCTATCGGCGTCTTCAGATTCTGCTCCAGCGAGAAGGCACGCACATGAACCACAAGAAGCTTAGGCG
>JBOHWM010000107.1:0-10624 GCA_050736555.1 Binataceae bacterium (SeqCode) | reverse complement strand
GCGAGAAGGACCGTCGCATTCAGCAGTTGCAACGCGAGATCCAGTCAGCCCGTGATTATCAGCAAACCGCCATCGAGGAGCATCAGACCGCCCAGGAAGAATTGAAAGCGGCGCATGAGGAAGCGCTTTCCATCAACGAGGAGTTTCAGAGCACCAACGAGGAGCTCGAGACCGCCAAAGAGGAACTGCAGTCGTCCAATGAAGAGCTGACGACGACCAATGAGGAACTGCGCAATCGCAACCGTGAGCTGAACGAGATGAATGAAAAGCTGCGGGATTCGCGCGATCATTTGAACGCGATCATCCAGACTTTGCGCGAGCCGCTCCTGGTGCTCGATCCGCAATTAAAGGTATTGCAGGCGAACCGCGCTTTTTATGAATGCTTCCTGACCAGCCGCACGGAGGTCGAGGGCAGGCATATCTACGAGTTGGGTGACAGGCAGTGGGACTTTCCGCTACTTCGCCGCGTGCTCGAAGATATCATTCCGAAGGAAACCGAATTGCGCGATTTTGAGATGACCCATGCTTTTCCCTCGATAGGAACCAAGACCATGCGCCTCAATGCGAGCAAGGTGACGGGCGCCGGCCGCATTCTACTGGCCTTCGAAGACGTCACCGAACGCGCGAAGGCGCTGGAGGACATCAAGGAGGCGAATCGCCAGAAGGATCAGTTCCTGGCGATGCTTTCGCACGAGCTGCGCAATCCACTGGCACCGATAGTAAATGCTCTGCGGATCATGCGTTTGAGCGGCGGCTTGAATCCCGTGGGCGAACGAGCCCGTGCGGTTATTGAGCGGCAGGTTGGGCAGATGACACGGCTGATGAGCGACCTGCTGGAGGTGGCGCGCGTTACCAATGGAACGATTCTCCTGTACAAAAAGAAGACCGAGTTAAAGCCTATGATCGAACGGGCGATTGAGACGGCCCGGCCAACCATCGACCAGCGCCAGCATCGGTTATCGGTCTCCGTCCCGAGCGAACCGGTATGGCTCAACGTGGACGCGGCACGACTGGAACAAGTGCTGGTAAACCTGCTGACCAATGCGGCCAAATACACCGACCCAGGCGGCCACATCGATCTGCGCGCGGTGGCGGAACGGGATGATAGCGTGACGATCTTCCTAAGCGATACCGGCATCGGCATGGATAGCGATCTGCTTCCGCACGTTTTTGAGATTTTCGCACAATCTCCGCGGAGCCTGGCGCGCTCACAGGGCGGCTTGGGAATTGGGTTGTCGGTCGCCCGGAACCTGGTCGAGCTTCATGGCGGGACCATCGAGGCTCACAGCGAGGGGCCGGGAAAAGGCAGCGAATTCATCGTGCGCTTGCCCCGCAGCAATCCTCATGAAGTTCAGCGGGAAGCGGCGCCCAGGGAAGCGGCGCGCGCGCCTAAGGATGAGCCAAGGCGCGTGCTTATCGTGGACGACAGCGCGGATACCACCGCGAGCGCGGCCGAGCTGTTCGCCGATTTCGGCCACGATGTGCGGATTGCCAGCTCCGGCTCCGAAGCTCTGGAAATGGCCGCCCAATATCGGCCGGATGTGATACTGCTCGACATAGGATTACCGGGAATGAACGGCTACGAAGTCGCCGACCGTCTGCGGCAGGATGCTCGCTTCAAAGACGTTCTAATGATCGCCATCTCCGGCTATGGACAGGAAAGTGACCGCCAGCGATCGCTCGCGGCCGGCTTCGACGAGCATCTGGTCAAGCCGGTGGATCTGGAGAAACTCGAAGAATTGTTGACCGAGAAGATAAATTTGAAACGCGCCGCTGGTTGATCCGTGCTCATGAGCGGCCGCGCCTGGTATTTTGTCATCCTGACGAAGGAGTTTGCGAGAGCGCGGTAGAGGGATGAATCCGTATGGGATGATAGAAACGAGAGTCCCCGTATTCCGCATCGCACCACGCGACGGTCAAAAAACTCAAAGTCTCTCCGCATGACAGCTATGTCGTGCGAGAAAATTTTCCCCAAGTCACAGACTCACATGTTCGGGGCCGGGAGCGGGCCGCGCGCGCGTTCGTAAGCCTCGGCGACGCGCAACACCGTGACCTCGTCGAACGGCCGCCCGACGATTTGCATCGAAAGCGGCAACCCGTCGGCGCCCAATCCGATCGGTATCGCCAGGGCCGGCTGGCCAGTGGCGTCGAATGGCAGCGTGAAGCGGACGCCCGCTTCCATCAGATCGAAGGGTTGGCCACGTTCGTCGAGGCATACGCCGGAGCTGTGAATCCGCGGCGCGGTGCTCGCCGCGACCGGTGCCAGCAACACATCATGTCTCTCCAGTGCGCGCATCGCGTCGGCGAGCATCAGGGCGCGCACACGCTGGCCGCGAATGTAATCCGTTACGCGTAAGACCAAAGCCGCTTCCAGTCGCGCGCGCACGTCCTCGCCGTAATCACGGGGCCGCTCCTTCAACCATTTTTCATGGTATTCGAGCGCCTCGGCCGCCAGCACCACAAAAGTCGCATTGGCCGCCTCAAGCGCCGGCGCTGAAACGTCGTCGACGATTGCGCCGGCGCTTTCCAACGTCTTGATGGCCTCGGCCAACCCGCGCGTCACGTCGGCACCAAGCCGCGTATTCATCTCTTTGATCAAACCGATACGCATACCCTTGATGTCGCGCCCGAGCTCACGCGTGTAGTCAGGCACCGGCTCGCGGCTTGAGGTGCCGTCGTTGGGATCGTGACCGGCGATTACCTGCAGCATCAAGGCGGCGTCACGCACCGTGCGAGTGATGGGGCCGGCATGGTCGAGCGAATCGGAAAGCGGAATGACACCATAGCGGCTGACCCTGCTCCAGGTTTGCTTCAAACCAACGCATCCGCAAAAGGCCGCTGGGAAGCGGATCGAGCCGCCAGTATCGCTGCCGATCGTGGCCGCCGCGGAACGCGCGACGATAGCCACCGCCGAGCCTCCGCTGGAACCGCCCGGGATGCGTTCGAGGTTATACGGATTGCGCGCGAAACCGTGATGGGGATTGCTCGACGTGATGCCATAGGCAAATTCGTGGAGATTCAATTTGCCGAGCAATACCGCGCCCTGCTCTTTGAGCCGCGCCCATAACGTCGCGTCATACGCGGGGACAAAATCGGCCAGTATCTTGGAGCCGCCGGTAGTGCGGATTCCGGCGGTATAACACAGGTCCTTGAGCGCGACCGGCACGCCATGAAACGGCCCCCGCCAGCGTCCCGCGGTTATCTCACTCTCAGCCGTATGCGCGGCGGTAAGCGCGGCCTCTTCGGTTACCGTGATGTATGCGTGCAGCTTGTCTTCGGTTGCGCGGATACGAGCGAGATATGTTTCGGTCAATTCGACCGGTGAGATCTCGCGCTGGCGCAGCATATTCGCTAACGCCGCGACATCAAAGCCCAGCAGATCTTCCGACTTGGCCATGGGATCATCCCTCTCATTCCGCCCAGGCCTGAACCGCAAAGGCCCGCGGATTCTTTAAGATTCTTGACGCAGCTCGCAAACTCGCCTGCTCGCTTCGCTCCACTAGCGTGCGCCTTCACGCGGCCGAACCAGAATTCCGATACTCGAACCGCTGTGGCACGGCTACATCCTGGGTTCGGGCAAGGGCCCACGCGCCCGTTCATAAGCCGTCGCCACGGCGAAGACTGAAGCTTCGTCAAACGGCCGTCCGATAACTTGCATCGACAGCGGCAAACCATCCGTTGACATCCCGATCGGAAGCGCCAACGCGGGCTGTCCGGTTACGTTGAACGGTGCGGTAAAGCGCAATATCGCCGTCAGCATGTTGACCGCCTCGCCCGTCGGCGCCAACGCACGCCCGCCCTTGTCGATACACGGTGCGGGAATCGACGCGGTGGGAGCGAGCAAGGCGACGCGCCCTTCCATCGCGTCGAGCGCCTGCGCCAGTATCAGCGGACGCGCCCGCTGCGAACGCACGTAGTTGGCGGCCGGCGCCAGCATCCCGGCTTCAAGTGCGCGGCGGACGTCAAAACCGTAGTCCTGGGGCCGCGTCCGCATCCACTCCCGATGATATTCGAACGATTCCGCCCACGTGATGTTGGTGGCAATCGTCGAGCACATTTCGATCGCGGGAATCGATACCTCCTCGACCTTTGCGCCGAGCCCACCCAGAGATCGGAGCGCGGCGTTGAAGCCGTTGAGAACCTCATCCGAGACGCCTTGCGTCAATTCCTTGATCACGCCGACGCGCACGCCCTTGATCGCGCGATCACAGGCTTGCGCATAATCGGGCACCGGCTCGCGGCTGGAGGTGCCGTCGTTGGGGTCGTGACCGGCGATCACCCGCAGCATCAAGGCGGCGTCACGTACCGTACGAGTGATCGGGCCCGCATGGTCGAGCGAATCGGAAAGCGGAATCACACCATGACGGCTGACCCGGCTCCAAGTCTGCTTCAAACCGACGCATCCGCAAAAAGCCGCGGGAATCCGAATCGAGCCGCCGGTATCGGTGCCGATCGTGGCCGCCGCCATTCGCGCAACGATCGCCACACCCGAGCCGCCACTGGAACCGCCGGGTATCCGTTCGCGATTATACGGATTACGACAAATTCCCCAATGAGGATTGGTGGTGGTGGCACCGCTGGCAAATTCATGCAAGTTAAGTTTGCCCAGCAGCACCGCGCCTTGATCCTCCAGCCGCGACCAGACCGTGCAATCGAAATCCGGCACGAATCGTTCGAGAATTTTGGAACCGCCGGTGGTTAAAATCCCACGCGTATAGCAAAGATCCTTCAGCGCCACCGGGACGCCATGAAACGGACCGCGCCAATTTCCCTTGGTGATTTCCGCTTCGGCCTGTTTCGCCCTCTCGCGCGCGCGATCGGCGGTCACCGTGATATAGGCCGCGTGAGGTTGATCGAATCGCGCGATTCGCGCCAGATAGGCGTCGGTCAGCTCGACCGGCGAAATTTCTTTGCCCCGCAACTTCCCCGATAGCGTGGTAACATCAAAATTCAACAATTCATTGGCATCGGACATCGGTCACCTCACGCCGATCTAGTTTGAGCGGCGGCGGATGCGGTCAGCTTCAGCTTGCAAGGTCGGATAACCGAGCGGCGGCTGGATTCCGGCTAAATCCAGCGATTCGAGGCGCTGCGAATGGGTCGCCATCGCTCCCACCATGTGCGCGACCGCCGCGGCCGCCTCATCCGAGAGCTGATAATCGTACAGTTCAAGAGCCATTTTTTTTGACCGTCTCGGCGCTGAGTTTTGCCATGGTCCGGCCTCCGTGTAATCGTTTCGAAACTTCATTAGGCAAATCGCACGCGCATTCATCGCACGCGATTGCCGCGACCCATCCTAGCGCAAGCATGGCCGCACCGGTCAACGCGCCGCTTCAAGCTCCGGCGCATTCATTCATAAGCGCTTAGTATGGCGGGAGCGTGAGCTTGCCCAGGATCGCGTTCGAGCTTGCACCCGTCACCGTAGGGATATTGCCAGGCAAACCGCGCAACATCTGGTAAGCGAGAATCACGAAGGCGACTGCTTCCAGCGCGTCGCCGTCAACGCCGGTCTGGGAGGCCGTCAGCACTTCGACTTGCGGCATCTCCGCCGCGATCATCCGCATCAGCGTGGGATTACGCGCGCCGCCGCCGGTTGCGATGAGCTGATCGACCGGCCCCAACGGCATGATGAAGCGTTGGCAGGCTCGCACTATCGAGCGGGCGGTCAAGCCGGTCACCGTGGCAACGAGATCCGGTGGCGGGATCGCAAGCGCGCGGGCACGCGTTTCAATTCGCTCCAGAAACGGCTGCCCGAATTCCTCGCGTCCGGTTGACTTCGGCGGCTTGCGTTTGAAGTACGCGGTGCCCATCAACTCCGCGATCAACTCCGCATGCGGCCGTCCCTTCGCCGCCATCCGGCCATCACGATCCATTCGCATCCGCCCGTCGCTCAGCTTATTAATCAGGGCGTCGAGCACCATTACGCCCGGTCCGGTATCGAAAGCGATAATGCGTTCGTCCCCCGCCTTCGCGCCTGGTGGCAGATAGGTAGCGTTGCCGATACCGCCGATATTTTGCACGATACGGCCGTGCTTGCGATCACCGAACAGCCATAGATGGGCCATTGGCGCCAGCGGCGCGCCTTCACCACCGAGCGCGATATCCATGGGCCGGAAATCCGCGACCACCGGCACATGAGTCATCGCCGCGATCACCGCCGCTTCACCGAGTTGCAGCGTCGAAGGAGTCTGTCCGCGGGCGGCGCGCCGCGGCGGCAAATGAAAAAAGGTATGGCCGTGGGAACCGATAAAGCTTAAGCGCCCTAAAGCAAACCCCGCTTCGCGCGCGATTTTGATCGTGGCAAAGCCAAAGGCGCGCCCGAGCGCGAAATTAAGTTCGGAAATCTCACCCGCGCCGAGTGCATGGCCGGAGGCGGCGAGCAGGCGTGCGCGGAATTTCGACGGATAATGGTAAGTGCGGAACGCTATCACGCGCACCCGCTCCGCACGCGTTTCATCAAGCGCCACGATCGCGGCGCTGACTCCGTCATGCGAGGTGCCGGACATCAGGCCTGCCGCATAATGTGGCCGCGCCGCGTCGAGCGTCAGCTTAATTCCGCTCGAGGGAGTTGGACGAGCCTCGCGGGCTCGCTTGCTCAGCTTCACCTGGTTACGTCCGACGGGCGGGATCAACGCTTATCATCCGAGGTATCGTCCGGATTTTCTTCGATCTCATCGCGGCGGGTCAGCCTCAGGGCCTGAAAGCCCGCCACAATCACGCGCCATCCGGCCGGCAATTCGAGTTCACCCTGGGCCGCCGTGTGTATGCCTGGATCGATAATCACCTTGCGTCCGCGATGCCATTGCACCAGCAGCATCCTATGACCGATTTGCTGGCCGTTGGAAGCGAGCGCGAAATCGCCAAAGAAAGTGCTGGTGTGCAGATCGGCGAACGCGGCTCGCAGCACTTCTTGTTCGAGTGAACCGGCCGCGCGCAGCGCGCAAAGCGTGATCAGTCCGGCCGCATAGGCTTGTGCCGCCGGATAGTCGCACTCCGAGCGGTGCGCGGCGATGCGGTAGCGGCGGGCGAATTCGGCCGATTGGGGGCCAATCGCGGGCATGACTTCCGCCTGCTCCTCCCATTGGCTCGGTCCCACGATCCCCTCGGCATCGTCGCCCAGGTCGCGCGCGAAACTATCCACTCCCGCCGCGACACATCCGAGCACCGGGATGTTGCAATTCGCTTCGACGATCAAGCGCATCACCGCGATATCATGCGCATAGGAGCCGGCGCTCACGAGCGCATTCGCACGCGTACGCCGAATCCCCGGCAAGAGCATCGAACGCGTGCGATCGGTATAGGCGCCATTGTATTTGAGCCGCACCCGTACGCCGCGCCGGCGCAAAGGCCGTTCCTTGCATCGGCGTTCCAGACCGCCTGCCACCGCGCGCGCGAACGGCGTGCGCGCGGCGACAATCGCAAGGCGCTTACGCCACAGCTTCAACGAGGCCAGCAAGTCGCCGAAGCCTTCGAAATAGTCGCCCGCCGGAGTCAGCACGCCGACGATCATGCGGTAACGGCGTTGATAAAGGCCATCATCCGCACCACCATGATTGACGATCACCATGGCCGCCTGGTCGGCGATCGGTGCCGCCGCCCGCGTCAAGGCACTGGAGTAAGGGCCGAAGATTACGTCGGCGCGCCGGTTGTGGCAGAGCTCGCGATAGATTTCGGCCACGCGTTCGGACCGGCTTTCGTCATCGCGGCAGTCCAGCGCCAATTCGTAGCGTTTTCCGCCCAACTCGACGCCGCCGGCCATGTTGGTGTCGCTGACAAACAGGGCCAGCGCCGCTTCGGCCTGGCGGCCCATCGCGGCGTAGTCTCCGGTGAGTGAGAGTGAGAGCCCGATCGTGAATTTGTTCAACGTGCCGCCGTGCCTACGCCGTCAAGGTGGGCTGATTTCGGCGATACCGTCACGGAGCACGGCGAACCCCGCGGGATTGCGCGTCTCATACGTGAATACGCGGCGTCCATTGCCAGCGGACGGCCATACGCTGGTGGTAATTTGATCGCCGGGAAATACCGGACGCGAAAAGCGCACCGCCAATCGCCGCAGGCGCAGCGGGTCGTGCTCGCACAAGCCATCGACTATCACCTTCGCCGTGAGCGCCATCGTGCAGAGGCCGTGAACGATGATTCCCGGCAAGCCGGCCATTTTAGCCACGTTGTCGTCGACGTGAATTGGATTGCGATCACCCGAAGCCTCCGCGTAGCGAAAGGTTTGATCACGGTCGATGGTCTGGGTGACCGCTAGGCACGGCTCGCCGCGCTCGTCGATTGGCTCGCTCTTACTCTCCATCGCCTGAGCGCTATCGCGCCGGCCTCGGATAAACGCCGTGAACACCGCCTTGCTCACGGCTTTATCACGATCGTCCCTGGCGTCGAGTTCAAGTGCGATCGTCTCTCCTCCGGCGATGGTCTCTATCGCGACAATTCGCGCGGTTGAATTGATCACGTCGCCCGGACGGATGGGGCGAAAGAACGCCATGTCCTGCGCGCGATGGAGCAGGCGTAACAAGTCGGCGCGCAGGGCGGGGTCAGTCAAAGCACTAATCAGTGCAATCCAGGTGGCCGTGACCGCAAACATCGGCGGTGCGACGATGCCGTCCGTTTCATTGAAGTAGCGCGGATTGTCGTCGTTGCAGGCGCGCGCGTACTGCTCAATCGCGGCGCCGCTCACTTCGCTGGTCACCGACGGATAAGCTTTCCCGAGACAAGCCCTGTTGAGCGCCATGCAAACCACTCCGGTGTTCGCTTGAATTAAGCGGGCGGGATTGCTTCATCCTCAGTCGATTTCGCGCCCCCACACGAACACCGCCTTCAACTTTAGCTCCCGGTCAAGCACTATCAAATCCGCCGTCGCACCTTGAGAAAGCCTGCCGAGGGTTTTACGCCCGAGGATTCGCGCTGGATTGGTGGAGGCCATCAGTGCAACTTCGCCGACAGTCGCTCCCACCCGTTCGACCATCAGGCGCGCGCCTTCGAGCATCGTGATAATACTGCCGGCCAACGTGCCGTCGGCCAGCCGCGCGGCGCCGTCGCGAACTTGAGCGTGGAGCCCACCGCCAAACATCGCGGGTACCGTCCCGTCAGCGCCCGCGAGCGCGACCCGGTCGGTGGTCAACACAATGCCGTGTGCGCCGCGCAGTCGCCAAACCATGCGGATCACGTGCGGATGCACGTGGACACCGTCGGGAATCAGCGCCGCATATGCCGGCGAAGGTGCCAGAGCGGCGGAGATTATACCCGGTGAGCGATGATGCAGCGGGCGCATCGCGTTGAACAAATGCGTGAACATGCGCGCGCCCGCCTCAATACCCGCGCCGGCTTGTTCAAGGCTCGCCTCGCTATGGCCCATCGAGACTGCCACCCGGTCAGCGTTAAGCCGTCGAATCGCGGCAAGCGCGCCTTCCAACTCGGGCGCAAGCGTCATCAGACGCACCGATTCCAGCGTCAACATACGGTCGAGCGCCACATCATCGGGACTCTGGTTCGCCTTGGGATGAACGCCGAGGCGCGAGGGCGAGATAAACGGGCCTTCGAGATGCGTACCGAGGATGGTCGCGCCACGCGTGCCGCGGCCGGCACCGCCCTTGTGCTCGGCGCCATGCTCTTGCGCCGCCATCGCCTCAGTCACCACCGCATCAATTCGCTCGATGCGCTCCCACGGCGCGGTGATCGCGGTCGGCAGCCATCCGGTGGTTCCTTCATGAGCGAGCACGTGTGCGATCGTGAGTAACTCCTCGACGTTCGCGCTCATGACGTCGAGCCCGCAGGCGCCGTTGACCTGCAGGTCGATGAAACCAGGTAGCACATAATCGGTGGGCGCCGCGCTTAACGGTTCGACCGCGATAATGCGATCGGCAAAGCGCACACGGCCCGGCATCAAGCTGCCGTCCGGCTGTGCGATCAGGCCCTCGCAATGATTCGCCACAAAATCGATCAGTTGGCCTGAAAGCGTTCCGCCAGCAGGCGCGAAAAGCGCGGCAGATAAATCAAATCGAAGGTTTCATCCTTGCCGGGAAACATCGCGACCGCCGCTCCATTGAGCGCGCGTACATGTTCCCACGCCTGTTCCAGAGTCATCGAATTATCCTGCGCAATCGTCGCGAAGGTGAGATCGACGAGAAAGCGCAGGCGGCGCATCATCTTATTCTCGTGCTGAATCTGGGCGATTCGTTCGTCATCAGCCATGGCGTCGCGTCCTGCTCTTGAATGTCACTACTGTGCGGGCGCCGTGCAGTATAGAGCGGCAGCGGTGGACTTGTCGTGCGCATTGCCCAGGTGCGTATGCTAGCCTTGCGCAATGGCAACTTCGGTGCGCCTGGCGCAGCCACGGCTGAGAAGCAGCTTCATTTACCTTGCCAACGCGGTCAACGATCTGCGTGGCAACTGGGCGACGCTAGCGGTAGTACTCGCTCCGCTGGTGATAATCGCTTCGCTCAGCCTGCTCCCCGATGCACTCAATCTGCAACATGACCTGGCGGTAAAATTCGCGCCCGGCGCGCGCAACGTCGCATGGATACCCACGCAGGTCCCGTACCTGCCCTCGGCACGCAATGTCGCGCCGCTATTTCCACCATGGGCGCTCGACATCTTCCATTTCATACTGCTGGTGCTGACC
>JBOHWM010000106.1:0-5986 GCA_050736555.1 Binataceae bacterium (SeqCode) | reverse complement strand
CAAACCATAGAGCAGATCGTTAACCGGGACTTTCTGCCCGACCTGCAGAAACATGCGCGAGACCCCTGAATTGAGCGACAGACGCCAGGCTTTTTCACTGACCGGAACTTCGGTCTGTGGCGTGATGCGTCCCTGCTTGAGCGCCTCCATAACCAGGTAAAAGGTCATCAATTTGGCGAGGCTCGCCGGTTGCATCTTTTCGTGTTGGTTGTAGGCGTACAGAATGACGCCGCTATGAACCTCCATCAGCTCAGCGGCACGCGCGTCGAGCGCGAAGGGAGCGGGACGGTTGCCGAAGACCTGAATTGCGCTGAGTGAAACGGCCGGCGGTTGCGGTTCGCGAATATGCGCCTTGTGTGTGCGCGCGGCATACGCTGGCGCTGCCTGAAGCATCGCCACAGCCAATGCTATTAGTAACGTGCTCTTTAATGTCGCCTTTAGCTGAAGCTTCATCAACCACTCCATGCCGCCTCTTTCCTTCAAAAAGCGAGAGTACGGCCTTAGACCCATATGAGCAAGCTGGATTCGTGGAATCCGTCTCCGCCATCCGCCGGCGCGCTTTCATTTCTCAACAAGGATGCGGCTGAGACCTCAGCAAATCCGGGCGTTCGAGGTCAATGGCGAGATTTTATCGCACCGTGCGTATTCCATTCGGGCGCTTTCCCAATTAAACATTCGAGGAACCCCAAATGGATCTATCGATTATTATTCCGGTTGTTAACGAACGCGCGAACCTGAGCATGCTGGTTCCACGGCTGCGTGCGTTGTTCGAACGCGAGCGGCTGAGTTTTGAAATCGTCCTCGTGGACGGCGGCTCGTCGGACGGCACTCGTGAAGCGGCATTGGAATTGGGTGCGCGTGTCTTCGCCGAGGGTCGCCGTGGCTACGCTGGCGCCTTGGAAACTGGTTTTGCCGAAGCATACGGCGATTACCTGCTGACACTCGATGCCGACCTGTCGCATGACCCCGATTTCGCCGCCAAACTGTGGCGCGCGCGGCATCATGGCGACATTGTTATAGCCTCACGTTATACGCGTGGCGGGATTGCTTACACGAGCCTGTTACGGCGTTTGCTGAGTGCGGGACTGAATGTGGCGATGCGACGGCTCTTGTCGATCCCGGTCAAGGACATGTCGAGCGGATTTCGGCTGTATCGGCGGCAGGCTATCGAGCGACTCGATTTGCAGTCGAAGAATTTTGAGGTGCTCGAAGAGATTTTGGTCAAGGCCTATGCGCGCGGGTTCAGTGTCTTCGAAGTGCCATTCACCTACTTTCCACGTCAAAGCGGACACTCGCACGTGCGTTTGCTGCGCTTCGGCGCGGACCTGACTTACGCCGCCTTCAGGCTGTGGCGCCTGCGTAACTCGATTGCCTCGGCCGATTACGATGAGCGTGCCTTTTACAGCATAATTCCGCCGCAACGTTATTGGCAGCGCCGGCGCCATCGCATTATCAGCTCGTGGGCACGCGGCGCGAGCCGCACTTTGGATATCGGCTGTGGCTCGAGTGTGATTATCCAAAGCCTCAACCATGCGATCGGGATGGACGTGAATATGGCGAAGCTGCGCTTTTTGCGCCGTTATGGGATACCGCTCCTGCGCGGCTCCGCGTTTGCCTTGCCGTTCAAGGACGAAAGCTTCGATTGCGTGATAAACTCCGAAGTAATCGAGCACATCACCTGCGACGATGTGCTGTTTACCGAAATGTGGCGCGTGCTCAAGCCGGGCGGCACACTGATTGTCGGCACGCCGGACTATGCGATGCGCGCGTGGCGTATTATTGAACCGATCTATGGATTTGTACTGGAAGGTGGTTATCACGACGAGCACATCACCCATTACACACGGGCGAGTCTCACCGAGATGTTGAAGCGTAACCGGTTTGCTCCGGCCGAGGCCGCGTATATATGCCGCAGCGAGCTGATTATGCGATGCCGCAAGGCTGGACGCCCAGCCACGATGCTTCAAGCCGCCGCTGACGCCAGTAGTGCCGCGTAAGAGTGGAGGCGTTCGGTTGATCGACGAACAGACAGAGCAAGGATTGAGCGCACTGGTGCGCGCGAAGACCGGCGATAACAATGCTCGCGTGAGTTCGCTGGAAACTTTGCCCGGCCATGCCGGATTCAGCTACAGCTTCGTATTGGAGCGCGCACCGGGGGCCGAACCAAGCGGCAAGCTGGTGCTGCGTATCGCGCCGCCCAACGTCAAGATTGCCGGGCCTGCCGACATTATGCGCCAGGCGCGCATCATGCTTTCGTTGGCGGATACCGCGGTTCCGGTCCCGAAGATCTGCTGGTATGGCGATGAAGCCGAATTTTTCGAACGCCCATACTTCGTGGCCGCATTCCTCGACGGTTTCAAGATCAGTGATGCGTCCGAACCTCCCGAGGTTTTGCGAAATTGCGCGCGGATGGGGGTCGAGACGCTCGTCAAGTTGCATATGATTCCGTGGCAGCCCCGACGTGACGCTTTTGGCGAGCCGGTGGCGCTCAGCGACGAGATGAAGCGGCTCGATTACCTGCTGGACCGCCCCACGCTCGATCCGGCGGTAGTGGCGCGCGCGCCAGAGTTGCGCGAACGATTACGCACGAGTCTGCCGCGGAACGCGCGCATCGGTTGTGTTCACGGAGATTTCCAATGGGCCAATATGCTCTTTTCGCGCCAGCACCCGCTCGCGCTTATCGATTGGGAGATAGCGCTCACCGGACCCACGCTGCTTGACCTCGGCTGGTTGTGTTTCTTTTCCGACCCGGCAAGCTGGGTGGAAACCGCGACCGAACGGGTAATGCCGCTCAGCGCGCAAGAGATTGTCGACATTTACGCCTCGGCCGCTCCGTTCGACGTGCCCGCTGATCAAGTGAAATGGTTTCGGGCGTTCGCCGGATACCGCTTCGGGGTAATCACTTGTTTCAATCTGATGTTACATCGGCGAGGTAAACGCGACGACCCTCATTGGGAGGAAGTCGCGTTGTCCGCTCCGCGGATGTTTGAGCACGCGCTCGAATTGCTCGATCAGATAGGCCGGTAATCGGCCCGCGGGATCATGCAGATTGGCTCTGAACGCCGGATGGACATCAATCGCCGCGGCAGAGTAATAACACGGGAATGAAGATAGGAATCACCGCGGTAGGCATTGGCAAGGCGGCACGTCCGAACACGATTCGGATGGTGGCGCAGCATGCGGAGCGTCTGAATTTCGGCACGCTGTGGGCGCCGGAGCACGTCGTGCTTTTTGACCAACACCGGTCTCGTTACCCCTATTCAGAAAGCGGGAAATTTCTTGCCCCAAGTGACATTGATCTGCTCGACCCATTTATCGGGCTGACCTACGCGGCGGCATGCACCAGCAGGATTCGTCTGGCGACCGGGATCTGCCTGGTCCCTGAGCACAACCCGCTCGCGTTGGCCAAGGTGATAGCGAGCCTCGATTATCTGAGCGGTGGGCGGTTTAGTCTCGGGGTGGGGATAGGATGGTCTGAAGAGGAATTTGCGGCACTTGGCGTTCCGTTTGAACGGCGAGGCCAACGTACGACTGAGTATATCGAGGTAATGCGCAAACTATGGAGTGAGCCGGCGTCGAGCTTCGATGGAGAGTTTGTGCGGTTTGCCGGTGTCAGGAGTTTCCCAAAACCGTCTCAGAGCGGCGGCGTGCCGGTTATATTCGGTGGCGAAAGCGTGCCGGCGCTGAAAAGAGTCGCGAAGCATGGGAACGGGTGGTTCGGGGTTAAGCTTACTCCTGCTCAGGCCGCCACTAAAATTGCGATGTTGCGCTCATTGCTTGAACAGGAAGGACGTGATTATCGAGGAATCGAAATAGTCATCTCACCCTATGAGAACCAAGTGAGCGCGGACGATTTGCGCGCGTACCATGATCTAGGTGTCACCGAGTTCGTTCCATTCGTGAGACTTCCGAACGATGAATCGGGGATCGCCACGCATCTTGAAGAGGTCGCGCGAGAGTGGGTGGAACCGGCGGCCAAACTGGGATAAGCGGGGCAGAGCATCGGCTATGAATTCACGGCTCGGGATGTTCGCGCCAAAAGCGCTGATAATGAGCCCTCAACTCCGGGATCATTGAGGAAAGATCTCCGCTGCGGCGCGCCGCGACGTAGGCGGCGCGCGTGGAGGGATTTGCGAAGTTCAGTGAGCCCGGGTCACAGCACATGATTGAGCCGGGCTCATTGATGTGGGGAAGGCCCAACGCATGCCCCAGCTCGTGCGCCGTTACGTCGAACATCATCTGAGCGGTGCCGCTGCCACCGTAGGCTTTCGGCGGCGCGATCATGATTTTCACGGGAAGACGAATCACGCCACGCTTGTCGGCGTCAATCTGCGTTTCTCCCATTTCGCGTGAGGACCCCTCATGGCGGTCGAGCAGGATCAATACATCCGCTCTGTTGCGTTTCGACGTTAAAACAAAGGCGGGCAATCCGAATGTCTTTTTGAAAACGCCATTCCACTGTTCGACCGCCGACCGCATTGAGGCGTCGAGCGCGGCTGAAGCTGGAAACTGCACAAAAAGGATAAGAGGAAAACGATCGCGTGGATGACCGATCAGACGAGTGTTGGACGAAACCGCGCTCAAAGCCGCACCCTGCGAGAGCGTGGCTATCATGCATGCAGCAACGATCAGCAGTATCAAATGCGCGAGTTCGGACGTTGCTTCGCGGTACCAGATCGGCTTTTCACTCAGATTGTTGCGAATGCCCATCCGATCATCATAGCAGTGGGCACGATCATTCAATTGCCTTTGGAAAGCCCTCGCGCGCGATCCTAATACGCTACCAGGCAATTTGATGAATATTCATAGTATGGCGGCTTGACGTCGCCGCCTTGCGAGGAGCCGGTGCGGAAAGGGTATGGTCAAAGCTGAATGCTACCTAATGACTATCCGCAGCGGCGGCCTTTGACTAATCGAAGCGAGGGTCTCGCCTTGACCGTTCTCATTTTGGCCGCGCGCTGTCTTCCGCCTGCCAAGCTAATAAGCATTCGCATCGTCTTGAATGCTAAGCCGATTCGGCCCGGTGGTGCCTCGTTGGTCTCCGTGCTTCGCACAAATTTGTCACTCGAAGAAGAAACTGGTCCGGAAGACGGCAAAGAAGACAGGGGGTGTCTCTTGTTGCGATGGTTGATCCTGGCTGGCATGGGTAACCTCACGAAATTCGTTGCCGATGAGATTTACTATTGTTCAAGTCTACACAACGGTCGGATGCACGTGGAGAATGCGCGGATGCGGCGCGGACCGCATCGTGTGGCAAGAGGCCTTTTTTGCGTTCAAGCCGATTCCCCCAGTCGATTGTATCGAGCCGGTCAGGGGGCGCTTTTAGCCTGGTTCCATAAGTAAAGCTGATAAACGACAAGAGTGGATTGGATAACGAGATATCGGGTTGAAAAAACATGAAGCCACCTCGTGTATGTGGCACTCGCTGCTCGGCTGGCATGAGCCCGCATCGATGAAATGCCTTGAATCGACAAACACTTTCATCTGATGCAAACCGCTTGCCATCGCTTGTTCGGACGGTCCGGATGAGAACGAAGTAGAGCACGACTTCAGCTTTCAGTAATTTCAGCCATTCTAATATGGGAACCGGTGTTACTTACGAATCTGAGTAGTTGCGAGTCGTGAAATACTTCCGATGCCGCGTCCCGTCGTGGTGAGCGAATACGTAAGAATTTCTTCGCTTCTCTTCGTATTGAGCTTTGGACGAGCCCCTACCCAGCTAGCAGGCTCGTCGAAGGCATGGCCAACCCTCGCTTTCTCCTCCGCAAAAGAGAGAGAGGATTGAGGAAAGAAGCTTATCCAAATAAAGCCGCTCAGGGACTCGCCTGCGCGGCTTTACTTCGTTCCGCCTAGCGTTTCCCGCGACGTGTTGAGCCCATCGGCGCAGCGAACGGCGATATTTTCCGCTTTCTCAACACCCTGCTAGGGAACTCCGCTAAGAAACTTTTTCGACGTTCCGTGATAAAGGTGCGCTTCAGTCAAGCGC